>DHFP01000051.1 GCA_002402315.1 Clostridiales bacterium UBA4821 | reverse complement strand
GTGCTGCTGATTCTCCCGGTAACTGTAACTGTCTGGTTAAAGTTGGTATGTATTCTGCGGGAAACCGGGTTTATTAATGGCTTTATTCCATCTAAGTACGTTGATTTTAGTTTGACCATTTGGCGGTATTCCAGAATCTTGTCAATTACAGGATGCTTTGGCGCAAGGGTCTCCAATACTTCTGCATCAGTTGAGTAACCCGTCTTGGTCTTTCTTACTGCCGGAAGCTTAAGTTTCTCAAATAATACAGCGCCTAACTGCTTTGTTGAATTTATATTAAAATTCTCGCCGGCAAGGTTAATTATTTCTTTGGTTAAACCCTCAATTTTTGCTTCAAGATCAACCGAAAGCCGGGTGATAGCTTCACAATCCACCCTCATACCTGCTTTTTCAATATCAGCCAGTACCCTGGTAAGAGGGAGCTCAACTTCACTATATAGCTTATCCTGCCCATCTTCAAAGATCTTATCCTTTAAAACCTTAGTTAGCCTAAGTATGACTGAAGATTGTTGACATGCAATCTTTGCAATCTCATCGGCGTCACAATCCTGATAATTATTCTTCTGGTATCTTAGCAGTTCTGCTTCTCCAGATATTGTTAGGTTCAGAAACTCTTTTGAGAGATCGGTTAAGCTATAGCTTTCCTTTGCCGGATCAATCAGATACGCAGCAATCATTACGTCAAAGTCCACCAACTCCATTCCTGCTCCTAAGGAGTCAAAAAGAAAATAATGAGGCTTGGCATTAAAGGTAAATTTCTTTAGGCCTTTATTACTAATAATCTCTTTAATAATAGACTCAGTGAAGTGATTATTATCATCTGATCCTTTTAAGTGTATATAGGCAGTTTTATCTTCTTCCCAGCAAAAGCTTATTCCTATGATTTCAGTTTCAAAATAATTTTTTTTATTCATTACTAAGAAGTATGCAAATTCTTTTGATGTTTGTATGGAACTAACAACATGGCTTAGCTCCGTGATATCTTTAAGACATTTATGCTTTAAACTGAGTTCCTTTTGTTCCGGCTCATCAAATTCAATTAAACCCAGCTTGGATATAATACTATTAAACTCTAACTTTCTCAGGATCGGAAGCAGTTCCGAAATGTTATATTCTTTAACCTTACAATCACATACATCAAGATTAATAGGAGCATTAACCTCTATTGTGGCTAACTTTTTGCTCATTTTAGCAAGTTCAACATTCTCAATTAAAAGATTCTTTACCCTTTCTTTCATGTCTAGAGAATTAATAGATTCATAAACACTATCTATACTTCCATACTTTTTTATAATTTCTAGTGCTGTCTTCTCTCCAACTCCAGGTACACCGGGGATATTGTCAGATGCATCCCCCATCAGTGCCTTAACATCAATAAGCTGCTTTGGAGTTACTCCATACTTATTAATTACCTGCTGATAATCATACTCTTCTACATCAGTCCTACCTGTTCTTGTTATTGGTATCTTTATCTTTACTTTTTCATTTGCAAGCTGTAACGCATCTCTATCACCTGATAATATCAGAGTACTTATACCGGAATTCTCTGCCGACACTGCTAAAGTACCGATTATATCATCAGCCTCGTACCCTTCCAGTTCTACTCTTCTTATATTCATGGCATCCAGAACTTCTTTTAATACCGGAACCTGCATTGCAAGTTCCTGGGGCATACCTTTTCTGTGCGCCTTATAATTCTCGTATTGCACATGCCTGAAGGTTGGGCTTTTCATGTCAAAAGCAACAACCAGATGAGTTGGGTTTTCATCATTTATAAATTTTATTAAAATGTTAAGAAAACCAAATATGGCATTTGTATAAAATCCTTCTGAATTTGAAAGCATTTTAGGACCCATCAAGCCATAAAATGCTCTATTAATTATACTATTTCCATCTATAAGCATTAATTTCTCTTGCAATCTAATCGTCCTTCCCCCCTATTCTTCCATCTCCTCATCAAATAAACTATCTTCTTCTTCCTTAAGTTTTTGAATATATTTCTCCAGTTCGTCTCTATTAAATTCATCAATATTAGTTTGAATCAAACCATATTCATAAAAGTTTGAAAGCTTTCTCACTCTGATGATTCTACCGTAAAATGTTATAATAGTGTCTTTTGAAACAGCTATTTTTATTATACTTGAACTATTGACTTCAAACTCTGTATTGCAAGTAAAGCTTACCCCCAAAAGGCTGATATTCTTAACAACTGCAAAAAAAGCATCCTTAGAATCAAATTTTCTTACATTGGCGCTCAGGCTTACTGAATACCTTGCTTGCTTTCTCATATTAGTATATTTTTCTACATTCTCTACTTTTAACATAAGTTTCTGAGGAAACAATAATGTGATTTCCATTACTTCACCATTAAGTACGTATTCTACATCTTCGTATAAGAATATACATACTATGTTGTCTCCTGTTAATATATTATTGTCTAGAAGTTTCTGCGATAAATCCATTGTTACTATATTGCCTTGAATATTTCTTACTATGTTAATTAGAGGTTCAAAACTAGAATAGTGTTTAATCCTTATCTTTATGCCTTTTTTAAATGCTTTTGGAATTATACTATCCTTATGTAAATCGTTTTTTAGCATATTGTTTATAATTGCCATATTCTTACTCCTTCCACCTGAGTTTACTCTTCAATTTTTCTGCTTCTTAGGAGTCTATATATAATTGAATAATTCTCCATTTATAATGAAATTCCTTTTGAAGTTTTAATAATTATCTTAGTCTTTTCTTCTCTTTATTCTACCACGTTTGTAGATCTCTACTATTCCTTCTTCCAGTATAAAATCTAATTTCTTTGATACAATATCAGCTTTGACTAATCTTATAGTTACTTTGTCGCCTATTTTATAAGTTTTTTGGGTGTGCTCTCCTATCAGGCAATATTTTTTTTGATCATGAATATAGTAATCATCCCGTAAGCTGTCTATGTGAACAAGTCCCTCAATTGTGTTTTCAAGTTCAACAAAAAATCCAAATGAAGCCACATACGATATAACCGCTTCAAAAACTTCTCCAAGTTTATCAGACATAAATTCTACCTTCTTTAGGTCTTCAACTTCTCTCTCCGCCTGTTCAGCTGCCTTTTCCTTTTCTGTTGATATCTTTGATGATTGTATGGCCAAATCCATGAGTTTGTTTTGTCTCTTTTCACCCAGCATGAAATTATTATTAAGCATCTCATTGATAACCCTGTGAATAAACAGATCCGGATACCTTCTAATAGGCGAGGTGAAATGACAATAATACTTGGCAGCCAAACCAAAATGGCCCTCGTTTTTATGACTATACTTGGCTTGCTGTAAAGATCTGAGCATTAAGGCAGAAATTATTTTTTCTTCATTTTTACCTTTTATCTTATTAATGACTTCCTGCAATGCCATTGGGTGTAATTTGCTTATTCCTTTTATGTTATACCCCAATCCGTGAAGAAACTCATTAAATGCCTCTATCTTTTCCATATCCGGCTTCTCATGTATCCTATAAATGAATGGCGCATTGGCCCAAAACATTCTTTCGGCGATAGTTTCATTACACACCAGCATGAATTCCTCAATTATTTTGTTTGAAATAGTAATTTCATACTTTTTGACCTGTATAGGTTTGCCATTCTTGTCCAAAATAATTTTAACTTCAGGAAAATCAAAATCTATGCTGCCTCTCTTCACTCGTTTATCTCTTAAAATTCCACATAACTCATTCATTAGCTTAAAGTCATCTATATGTTTTTCATACCTCTTTATTAAATCTTCATCCTCATCTAGAAGAATCTTGGATACATTAGTATACGTCATCCTCTCATCAACATTTATTATGCTTTTAAAAATCTCATGATTAACAACATTTCCAGAACTATCTATCTCCATCATCACTGAAAAAGCCAGTCTATCCACACCTGCATTCAAACTGCATATACCATTTGACAGCTCTCCTGGAAGCATGGGAATTACTCTGTCTACAAGATAAACACTTGTCCCTCTTTCAATTGCCTCTTTATCAAGCGGACTTCCTTCAGTGACATAATGACTGACATCTGCAATATGTACGCCCAAAAGATAATTGCCGTTTGACAACCTTTCAATCGATATTGCATCATCAAGATCTTTTGCGTCTTCCCCATCAATAGTTACAATCCTTAGATTTCTGATGTCTCTTCTTCTGCTTAACTCAATTTCCTGAACTACTTGTGGAATTGACTCGACCTGTCGTAAAACTTCATCTGGGAAACCGGCCTGGATGTTGTAGGTTTTAGCGATGGATATTATATCAATGCCAGGTTCTCCACTAAATCCAAGCACCTCAACAATTTTACCTTCGGCATTTCTTCTTTTTTCAGGCCAGCGTATTATCTCAACAATAACCTTGCTGCCGGTTGTTGCTCCATTAAATTCAGATTTCGGAACAAATATATCCCCGGTTATTCTTTTGTCATCCGCTACCACAAACCCAAAATATTTACTCTTTTCAAAGGTACCGATAAGTTTGGTATTAGCCCTGTTGAGAATGTTAATAATTTCCCCTTCGGCTCTTTTTCCCTCTGAAGAAGTCTTTTTAATCTTAACAAGCACTTTGTCCTGATTCATTGCACCATTAAGATATTCCTGAGGAATAAAAATATCCTTTTCTTCCTTTTCAGAGGTAACAAACCCAAAACCTCTTTCATTTATTTGTATTATTCCAACCGTCATATTGGCCATATCCGGACGAAGGTACTTGCCTTTAGAAGTCCTGGCCAGCAATCCCTCAGCCTCTAACTCATTTAAAACGCTGGAAAATAAAGTTAAATCCTCTTCCCTTATTTCGAGAAAAACAGCTAGCTCCCTGAACATTAAAGGCTTATAGTTATAGCCTTCAATAAGCTCAATTACTTTCTTCCTTATTTGCTCCATATTACCTCCATCTTTCACTCTACATCAACTTTCTCAATAAATATAGTAAGATTTGTAATCAAATTGACATCTTTCCTTATTTCTTTCCCCTCTACAATTCTGACTACCGGCCTATGAGGGACTCCTTTATTTTGTGTGACAACTACACCTTTTTGACCATTACTAAGCTTTACAACACATCCGTTAGGATAAATTGCTATAGCATTTCTAAATCGCTCTACAGTTTCAGCATCAAACCGCTTGTCAGATTCAGCCAATATTACTTCAAATGCCTCATGCGGCAGCATTTGAGGTTTACCGTCCGATCCTAACGTCAAAGTATCATAGAAATCAACAATACTTACTATCTTTGAAAATTGAGAGATACTGCCACCTTCTATTCCCCTGGGGTAACCGCTGCCGTCACAATTCTCATGATGCTCATATATAACTTTAGATGAGTGCAGGCTTATACCCCGGTATCTCTTGATTACTTCAAAACCCTTCTGTATATGATCAATTGATTCTTTTGACTCTTCCCGCCTTGCAATATCATGTATCAGTGCACCTACACCCAAGTCTAATAATTGGTTAAAATTATAGTTCATATTATTTCCAATTAGTATAGAAAGAATACAGACATTAACCGAATGGCCAGCCAGGTAATTATCTATTACCATACTCGATAAAGTACTTATTGAAGTGGTTCCTTTAGATATAATTTCATCAACTACTTGCTTGACTGCATCTACTATTGCATATTCATCAAAGGATTTACCCTTATGAAATAAATCGTAAACCTGTCTAAATGCTTGATAAGCTTGTGCTCTGGTCTTAATACTTATTGCTTCAACCAACTCAATATCATCGTAATTATCGTCATCTACGTATATATTATATATGCTAAGCTTTTTAAATTTATCTATGTATGTTTCAGTAATTACAATACCTTCATTGACAATCACTTTGCCGCTTGCAGAATAAACTGCGGATGCAAGTTTTTCTCCCGGCTTTAGTAGGTTGGTTCCAATTAACTTCATACTCTACCCCCTAAACTAATACGACCAATGCACCAACTGTTGGTTAATTAAATAATTCGACATGTTTTTCTCTTATTCCTTTAATATTTTTATACCAAAAAGAATAAATTAGTTTAACGAAAAAGAAGATAGGTGCTTTTACCTATCTTCTCAAATTGATACATTACTTAGGCTTTTATACTCATAGCTGCTAGAATAATTGACGTAACCAGGAACACAATTGCTACAACTGTTGTCCATTTACTTAAAATTGCATCCCAGGTTCTGCCCTTGTTTTTCCCTAAAAACGTCTCCGCAGCGCCTGCAATACTTCCTGAAAGACCTGCACTTTTACCAGATTGTCCAAGAACAAAAGCAATTAAAATTATTGCCATTAAAATATGAACAATGGTTAATACCAACTTTGCCGACATTACTTCTACACCTCCTAAATTGACAGGTTTATTTTAGCATAATGGTTAATTTTATTCAATACAAATTTGTTAATATCAAACGGCAAAATCATGAACCCACATTTTCCCTAAATCTATTTTAAGAGTTTTTTAAAAAGGAGCCAATATAGTAAATTATTTTACTTGTATAACCTTTAACAAAACTATATAATCTTTTATGGAAATTTGGTGACAAACGTCGGATAATTGGGAGTAAACAATGTATGACATTATAATAATCGGTGGAGGTCCAGCCGGCCTAAGTGCAGCCATATACTCAGCACGTGGGGGAATGAATACCCTGCTAATTGAAAAATTCTAT
>DHFP01000006.1:5616-8381 GCA_002402315.1 Clostridiales bacterium UBA4821 | reverse complement strand
GAATCCACGCAATAACCCATATATATGGTTTATTGTATGGGCTACTATAATCCTAGCAATATTAGGTATTGTGTTAGTAGTATAATACCATAGGGGAGGATACATCTATCACTTGATATCTATACTAGTTAATCTAAATAGTTGTCGATTCCCCTAGGATATTGCCCAGATGATGGAATGGAAGACATGCAGCACTTAAAATGCTGTTTCCCAAAAGGAAGTGCAGGTTCAAGTCCTGTTCTGGGTACAAATAAATAATACATATATTATGGAAGACATGATAAAAATCAAACTTACTAAAGTAAGTGAACGATCAGATGCTGAAGTACCAAATAATATTCAAGAAGGAGAATATCGTATTGGTTATGTTCACAAATATAATATTAAACCACTTGTTGGTAAAAGTTATGTAATACCACAAGTTGAACAAATAAATGACGAATCAGTAAGTCCAATATTTCATTATTTCTATACATCTCAAGTAATAGAGATATTATATAATGTATGGAATATGAACGAACCTCCTTCTGATTGGGCTGGTTGTACATTTAAAACTCTTAATTCAATATATAAAGTTGAATTATTATGAAAGCAGAAGATCCTTTAAGGTCATTTAAAGCAATCACAATGTGGTTCTTTATTGCATTAGCAATATGGATTATTATTATATTAATAATAAAATACACATAAAAATAGTTACTGTAGCAAATACTTCTTCCAGCAATGGATATCTACTGGTTAGGTAATTATATCAATATAATTACTGAGGATAAGATGAGTATCGTATTTACTGTTCGCCGACAGAAAAGAACAGAGAGATTGTAGCTAAGACTAATCTCCAGTAACTATTTTTCATGACTTGACCCATGGTGTAATTGGCAACACGTCACATTTTGGATGTGAAGAGTCCTAGTTCGAGTCTAGGCGGGTCAACTAATCACTAATCCTTACGTGAATTAAAATGAGTAAATGTAAATTAGACGAGGTGGATAAGTTGGAATACGAATTACCTCAGAAAGTTAAAATCAAACGAAAATCAAAAAATGGTAAAGTTGATAACAAGAGAAAGCGCGTTAGCCCTTTTAAAGAGGCTGACAGAAAAGCTCGAAGAAAGCAACAAACAAATACTGATTGGTGAAGTAAAAGCTGTACGATTTGGCAAAGAGAAGGAATTAACAACAGCCTCTTTTCGTAAAGGACAACTTGTTTTTACCAGAAGAGGTATAGGTGTTGTTGAAGATAAATCTTGGACAAAAGGTTCTACAAACAAACTAATTGTACGTCATAGAAAAACTGGAAGCAAAAACAGATCTTTATATGATGTAAAAGATGTTATGAAATTAGTTGTTGTAGATAAAGATGGTAATAATATACCAATATCTCCGATGTTCTATGATCACCTTATTGCAAGTATTAATAAAAAAGTTAAATTTTATATTAATGCTAGGGATACTGCTATGCTTACAAGAAAACAACAAGAACTCCTTCGTAGAGATCAGCTTGCAAGCTTAAAAGGTGCTTTTAACCTTATTACAGTATACCAAAATGAAAATTTATGGTAATCAAAATATAACATAAAATAATCAAATCGTGGATAATACAGCTAAAAAATTAATAAGTCAAGAAGTAGTTAAAGATATGACTGAACAAAATCTCAATATTTTAAAAGAGATTCTGTTAACAGATCCTGTTAAAATTAACTCAGCAATTGACATGTGGACTAAACGTAAGTCTAAAGCAAGCGCTCAAGAGCAAGCTCGATGCGAACGTAACATCAGAAATTTGTATGCTATTTTGGAAGAAGTAGTAAATACAACGATGAAAGTCTACAATATAGATTCTGAGAAAGAAGCTACTATTGAAGCTAAAGTAGAAACAACTGATGTTGTTACTACAGAAGAAGAAACTACTATGGTTCATCAACCACCTGTTGTACAGGAAGTTGCAGAACAAACCGAAACTCACGAATCCAAATTAAGGGTTGTAAGAGATGTTGAAGATCCAAGGGAAAAATATAAGGATCTCATCAAAACAAAAACAATTGAAGAGTTAATATCTCACTTTAGGACATTACCTAAAGAAGAAGCAACTGAAGCTGCTACTTTCATATTAGGCAAAGGCTTATACAAGGCTAAAAAGAATAAACCATGGCCTACTGACAGAATTGCAAACTGGTTAGTTTCAACTGTTTTCAAAGAAGTACAGCAACAAGCAGAAGAAACAGCTATTAGTTCTAATGATGAACAAGACCTGGAAGAAAAATACAAAGAGATTGCTAATACATTAACATTGGCAGAGATAGGAGAAAAAATAAGGGATCTTGTAAAGAACGATAAGTTTCATGATGCTTTGGAAATGGCTACATATATACTCTCAAAAGGGTTATATATTGATGCACAAAAAGAATCTTTAAACTGGAACACAGAAACTATAACTGTATTCTTTGAACAGAGTACAGCTGGTTTATCTTCAGAAACAGCAATTCCTGATGCTGAAGAAGTTAAAGATGACGCCCCATTCTATGATATAACTTATGCAGAAATGTATAAACATATTGATGAGGCTTCTAAAGAAGAAGGTGCTACAATGGAATCATTGAAAGCGATATACATGGATTACTTAAACACTAATACTGAAAAATCAATTGAAAAAGTTGATGATCTTATTAAAGAAAGTAATGCAGATCAAGTTTGGGAGAGTTTATTTGCTCAAACAATTCAATATCGCATAAATGAAGCAAAGAGAAAAGCAGAATTGGCTAAATT
>DHFP01000006.1:0-5556 GCA_002402315.1 Clostridiales bacterium UBA4821 | reverse complement strand
ATTTTAATAGATAAGGGCTGGACAGATACTACTTTACCAAATGCAAGAGATATGGTAAAGGAATTAGCTAGGAGAGCTGCTGTAAATGTTAAATACTTTGTAAGAAAAGATAACACCACCGAACCAACCCCTCTTCCTGAAACGACAGAGACAAATACTCCGGACAATGTGGCTATTATTGGCCCTGAAGTTTCTGTTAATAATAAATATCCGGAAATCGAAGATGAAGTTGGAAAGGCTAAATATTTAGAGGATGTACACTCTATTATTATAAAGTATACAGAACCTGATAAAGTAACTGCTGTATTACAACTTGTAACAAATGCTTTCTTAAATAAACAAATATTTGAGAAATCAAATGATACAGAAGCTTTAAACTGGACTATTGAACAAGTAGAAGATTGGTTTGGGAAACTTAATCAAACTCCTATTGTTGTTAAAGAAGAACAGACAGAAGATGCTGTTGAAGAACCTGTTGTTGATGCAGAAACAGATATTTCTAAACCTGCTGAAGAAGCTACTGCTGCTGCCGAAGCTACTGAAGAAGTATCTGAACCTAAGACAGATAATCCTTTCTATAAGATAAAGGATAAAGAAGGGTTTTTAAATGCTGTAGCAGATAATATAAAGAAGTTACAAGGAGAAGGAGTTGATGTGAAAACAATTCGTTCTACTATGGCTAATTTAATAATTGACGCTAGACAACACGTTAAGAAATCCTTTGCAAGGAATGCTTATAAGAAGGCTACCCCAGGTGAATTGTTTAACATGATTAACAAGGTGGCTATAGCTAATAATATTGAAGGATTTATGAACGAACATAAAGAAACTATATTATAATAATATATAGGTGTGACGCTTAAAAAATCTAATTAACATATTTAATAACTTGGTTTATTTAGTTCATCCTTTTCTATTTAAACTGAAATATTATTTATGTAATTGGGCTAATATCGTAAGATAGGCGTCACGCCTCTTTTATTTAAAAATATGGAGAAAAAAGCATCTATCTGCCAGCGTATCATTTTCTTGTCTGAACAAATTGCTTGTCATAAAAAGATAAATGATAAACTACGACATGTAAAGTATTTATATAGTCGTTTAGAATCTGTACCCCCATCAACAATATTCTTTAAAGAAGTTGAAGATGAAAGTAAAAGAACTATAGAAGAAATGGAACAAACAATATCTAGACTTATGAAACCCTTATTGAAAGGAATTTCATTTGATATGGATATATCATCTTTATCTTCTAGAGACATATATAGAGGTTATATCGAGTTGTACGATTCAACTACAAATAAACAATATATATTATTCTTCAAATCATTTAACAACGGATTATTTAATATTGAAGAAGGCTCTCTTGAACTCAATGACAGAGGTCAATTAGAAAAGGTTTTAGAAGATATAAAACCTATAAAGAAAACCCAGGAAGCAAAAACTTTATTCGATGTAATAATGAATCAAAAATAAAATGAACAAAGTAGTCGTAGTTAGCTCAGGAATGAGTGACTTAGATAAGGATTTAGTAAAAACCTTATTCAAGCTCAAGGCACTTTCACTCGAATACGTAGAGGAAGTTGTTGGTGTATATTCTGCTCAACGTAGAATCATAGACACTGCTCACAAACTCATTGATTATATGAGTGAATTCTCAAGAACAGATTCATTTTTCTATATATTTATGGGAGATGAAACCGAAGAAAATTTAAAATTAATAGTAAACACAGTTGTTGAAAAAACAGATAAAACTAAATATTTTGCTGTAAAAATTCATAGCAACTGGTTAGACTTTTCTGTTAATCAGTTAAGTTTAAGCGGTAAAATGTTCACTAAAGTTAGGTAATATGGTAAGCTATCAATCTACAATAAGAACCATATTAAGAGCTTTATCTGAAGACGATAAAGAAGAACTATCTATTCTGGTAGCTTATTATGGACGTCAGATTGAAGATGATGAAACTCCTATTATATTTATTAAAGAAGACAAAGAGCACGTATTATGTAGATTAGCGCTAATGATACTTGGCTTAGATTTTGCTGTAATACCTACAACAATGTCTAATGCAGAAATAACATCTTCTTTTACAGATTTTAGTAAGGGAGTCATTATAACTGATAATATAGAAAATGTTGAAAGTAAATCTCTATTGTTTCGTACATTAGATTTTTATCCTGATAACTATAATATAAAATCAGAAATATTTGACGAAGAAGAATATCCTAACTGGACTATGATACTATATGATACAAAAAGAAATCAGGTAATGATTAATAATACTTTATTTTCTTTACTGTATGCAAATCTTGAGATGAACTTCCAAAAGTATGGAATGCATTATCAAAGAGAATGTTCTATTCTTGCAGAATCAGAAGATTTCTTCTTATATTCTTTAGTAGCTAGGTCTCAATCAAAAATACCATTTATAGTAAATGAATATGATAAAGAACAATTGCTCCTCATATCATATAATAATTACAAAGCAATTTGGAAAGAAACACTATCCTTAACACTACAAAACAAAATATTCTTTAAATTATTCTTTAACAAGATAATAGGGAGAATTATTATGTTAATAGTAGTTAGAAGATTCTTAAAGCGGTTTAAACTATTTAAAAGAATAGTTGTATTAGGATTAATTACTGATCCTATATTAGCGGAAGTATCAGAAAAACTTAGAAGTAAGAAAGTATTTAATACATATGGCGAAACTAGTAGCTTAATGGCTACTGGTATGTCACAGAAACCAGGACATATATCTATAATACCTGGTCTTTCTACAGCTTCTATCTCATTAAAGGAAAGCTCAAAGAATTTTAGGATTCTTTCTAAAGACAACGATGTAAATACATTTGATAGAGTATCAAACGTTATGTTATCTTTTCGAACAAATAATTTATTACTAAATGTAATAAGTGATTCGTTGTTTATAATAAATGGTGATTACGCAAAATTCCTAGGACACGCTTTTACAAATGGAGTATGTCCTATACATATTGAATCAATTTTTAACTCATTCCCATTTATCAAGGATTCTGCTTTAGTATTGTGGAAAGGAAACTATCATCTTTTATTAGATGTAGACGAAGCGATGCTTGAAGCAAACAACATCAACTACATGTTCTTTAATAAGATTATGAAAGGACAAGTAGATAAAATGAATGAACTTGTGTTGCCAAAAGCGATACAAATAAAAACTTTTGGACAAGTCCCATGTTCTGTGCCTAACTACAACAGACTGGGCCTATTAAATAAAGATTTTCTATATAATGTAGAATTCATTGTTTGATGGTAGAGACGTTAGTTGCCGTCAATAATTAGTATAATGAGTAGATCTACCGGAGATTGATGATACATTAGAAAGTAATACGGGTTACACACATTGACGCACTGAACAGTACATTTAATAATCTATACTACTAATAATTTTATAGGTGTAAGGGACAGCAAATCTCTTAGATAGTGTACCACATGCTGTGCTGATGTTAACATAATGTTAACTAAACGCAATAGACTTTGCCTATGTGTCTTCTAATTGCATAAAGTATACTAGTGACGAACAGGGTGGAATTCCCAATGAAAAATTTATTGTCTCTAAGTCACAGACTAGGTTGCTATGCTAGAAATGAGAGCAAAGCTTATCAAAAGCAAATGCATCGTGTTTGTATTACGAAAGTATATGCCAAACTACACGTAAAAATAAGTTTTAGGTACGACTACCAGTAACCAAATCTGGGTTGAACAAAAAAGCTAGGATCTGAACCCTTCTTAACAAAGGAATAACTAGTGAGATGTCGAAAAATTATTGGAAAATATTAAACTTATTGGTAAATTGGGTGCTATAATCAAATAGCTTCGAGGTTGAAATCCTCCACGCGTATCCAAGAGAGGCCGTTAACAGCCGTAGTGCAAAGGAGCCCAATCGCTTAAAAGTACAGTAGCTAGAAACTGTATTTGATAGTCGCTAAGTTAATTAATATTGAAAGATAATGTTTTATCAGGTTTAATGTTTTAGATTAAATATGTTAGACTGCACAGATAATATATTGGCGTAAAATAGGAATATATTACAGTAAGTGACATCGAAGAATATTAAACAAGTCGGACTGAGTCGAGATGGTATACTCAGAAACGCAACTAATGATATATTTGTGAAACATTTTATATAAAGAAGTGCGAAACAAGTTCGGTAAATCATTTCTTACTGGAACTGACTAGTGTGAAAACTGTTAGCTCTATATCTACAGTAGATGTAGTGAAAGTAGGGAGGTTTGAGGCCCGTCTAGTAGTAGCTGCTGATGTGAAAGTCAGAATACGCGTGTCGTTAAAATTATTTTTTATATAAAGGGAGTAGTAAATATGGAGGTGGAGTAAGGATCAATATAGAAATATATTTGCCAGCTAAAATTATGCATGTTTATTGAAAAAACAAAACTCTACTGCTATCGTAAGCTAGTACATTGATACTTAATTACTATGTCAATAGCTGTAGAGTGAGCAAACAAAACCTTATGGTAGGCATATGCCTATCTAAAAGCAACAGAGAGAAAGGAAAAGTGTTTTACTTGTCTGACGATGAGATTGCATTTCTCGTTTGTTTATCACTCTACTTATTTTTTAATTAATAACCACTTAAATGAAAACAAATTACTATTTTGAGTTACTAACAAATTGTAGTCCTATAGTAAAGGGTGGTGAATTAATTAAAGATTCGAATGTAGGAGGAATAAAGAATACATACAATGTTTATAAAGTTTATAGTATATTTACTATAATCTTATATAAAAGTCATTTGGGTAAAGCCGTTCTATTAAGACCATATAAATCAATATGGAATAAAAGAATGTCAAGATTACCAAAAATTTATTGGGGTAAGGATCCCATTTTTATTAATATGTGGTTATTGTTAACAAAGGATTATGATAGACTAAGTAGTTTATTTGGTTCAACGAGTGTATTGATGTATGAAAGCACCACCCAAACTAAAACGATTAGTATATTAAACATACAATTCGAATCCAAATTAATAAAGAAATTCCTAAAAACAAATCAATCCTTTAGTATAAATCAAAAATAACTAAAATCATGGCAAAGAAAAGTTTTATTTCAGCAGATGCAACAGAAGCGGTTATCACGAATAACATCAAAGAACTCTTAAGAGAGGAAACAAGGAACAGGATTCCTTCAATGTTTACTGAATCTTATATGCTTGCAGAAGCAGATGCAGAAGATGGCGTACCTGAAGGTAAGGTTATTAATGACCTTGATGTAACAAGCTTTGCTACAATCAAGGAAGTCTTCGTAACTTCTATTGTTTCCATTGACAACGGAAAAGCAATAAGGGTTAACGGGGAAATTGAAATTCCGTTAGAATCAGGGAGAAAGGTTTCACTCTTCGAAACTTTGTTCACAGACAAGAACGAAGCCATTGCAAAATGGGAAGAGTATATGGAACAGAAGCTCAAGGTTGCCCTTGACAAACAGAATGCCTACAACAATCTTGTTGGCTTCCTGAAAAATCAGATCTCAGAAAGAAACTTCTAGTATGAAAA
>DHFP01000078.1:31876-41232 GCA_002402315.1 Clostridiales bacterium UBA4821 | reverse complement strand
TTATACAACTCGCCATTATATGTTATAACATATTCTCTTCCCACTCGTTTTCTAACCATTGGCTGTACTCCACCTTCGGGGTCCACGACACTCAAGCGTCTGTGACCAATAGCAGCATGTTCGGAAAGCCAGTACCCGGAAGCATCCGGTCCCCTGTTTTTTAATGTTTCAACCATTTTCGCAAGTATAAACCTCTTGTCATTTAGATTTGATTTCCAATCAATCCATCCAGTAATTCCACACATATTAATCCCCCCATTACTTAAATATCAGATATAATATATTCATTAATACCTGTAACCGATATAAAATATAAAGGCACTCTCAAAAAACATAAATTATAAAAGAGCACCTTTGTTCCCCATTAACAATCTTATTCTTAACTCTATAAATATTATATGAAATGACTAATAATAATGTGACAGTTTATAAAAAAAGGAGGATTAACGGTACTTCCGTCAATCCTCCTTTTTTTATTCTAAATAGCATTTTTACCTCTTTCTCCGGTCCTAATCTTTATAACATCAGCTACATCATAGATAAAAATCTTACCATCTCCTATTTCTCCGGTCCTACCCACTTCCATAAGTATTTTTACAATATTTTCAACCATATCATCTTCTGTAACTATTTCAATTTTTATCTTTTGTATCAGATTTAGCGAATACTCTACTCCTCTGTATACTTCTTTATACCCCTTTTGCAAGCCGCATCCTGCAACCTGAGTGACTGTGAGACCCTGAATTCCAAATTTACTCAATGCTTCCTTAATTTCTTCAATCTTAGACGGTCTTATAATAGCCTCTATTTTCTTCATAAGAATTCACCTCGACAGAAAGATATGATTTCTTGAGGATAAAAATCTCTGTATGCATCTTCACCATGCTGGGTTACATCCAGTCCATCCTCTTCTTGTTCTTCTTTAACTCTAAGGTTTGTAAACAAGCTTATTACTTTCAGAACTACAAGAGTAACAATTGCTGATAGAGCAATAGTAGCTGCCACTGCTATCAACTGAATTACTAACTGTCCAGGGTTTCCATAAAATAGGCCTTTGGCTCCTTCTGAAGCAAACAAACCGGTGGCAATAGCTCCCCATATTCCACCAATACCATGACACCCAAAAGCGTCAAGGGAATCATCATATTTAAACTTTGCTTTGACTATACTTATTGCAAAATAACAAACCGGACCCGCAATCAAGCCAATTATTATTGCAGACATCGGATTGACAAATCCGGCTGCTGGAGTAATGGCAACCAGTCCGACTATAGCTCCACTTGCAGCACCAAGAACTGTAGGTTTCCCGTGTCTGATCCATTCGGTAAGTATCCATGAAAACATACCGGCAGCGGCTGCAGTATTTGTAGTTATAAAGGCATTTACAGCTATACCATTGGCAGATAGGGCGCTTCCTGCATTAAAGCCGAACCAGCCAAACCATAGTAATGCCATTCCAATTGCTACGAATGGCAGGTTATGCGGCAACATTGGAACTGATCCGTATCCTTTTCTTTTACCAATTACAATAGCCGCAACCAAACCTGCTATACCTGAACTAATATGAACTACAGTTCCTCCTGCAAAATCTAAAGCTCCAAGGGTGCGAAGCCATCCGTCCGGTCCCCATACCCAATGAGCTAACGGGTCATATACTAAAGTAGTCCAGAGTAATATAAACACTGCAAAAGCACCAAATTTCATTCTTTCTGCGAAAGCTCCTGTTATAAGGGCTGCAGTGATTATGGCAAACATAAGCTGGAACATTGCAAATGCACCATGAGGAATGGTTGCTGCGTAAACGTCATTTACCTCTCCTCCTACTCCATTAAAGCCCAGGAATTCCAGGCTGCCTAACAAACCGCTTATACCATCGCCTAATTTTATATCAGAGCCAAACGCCAAGGTATAACCGAATAATACCCACTGAATTGATATAACTGCCATAATAAAGAACGAATTCATAATTGTATTTAAAACGTTTTTCTTACGGACCATGCCTCCATAAAATAATGCGAGACCTGGTGTCATTACAAATACCAATATGGCAGAAATAATTACGAATGTCGTATCTCCGGTATCGATTGTAGTTCCCTCATCTGCCAGACATACATTTGGTAATAATATTAAGAAAAAGAGCATTAAAATAAATAAAAATTTCACATTGACCCCTCCTATATTATTTTGATTTGAATTGAATTTAGTTGTTTTTTTCATTTGATGATGACTTTAGATTATGAATGAAATTCCAGCATTGGAAGGTACATTAAGAATTGCGCCATTGAAATTCTTAAGCGAAAAGGCGCCTGCCCGGGTCTTCCCCGGATAAGCGCCTTTACTTATGTGCTCCGTTACACTTAAATATAATATACATCAACTCAATTAGGTTTTCAATACCTCTTATAAATTAAGGCATGTACTTTTTCATAATAAAGAAACTCTGCCATTTGCGACAGAGTTTCTTTATTATGATATACTATTCACCAATTGATATTTCTCCTGTAGCTTTATCATAGTTAACTTTGTCACCTAAGGTTGTTGCTATGAATCTGAAAGGTACATAAGTTCTGTTTGCCAGACTTTCTGATTTTTCTTCTACTTTAACCTCTTTTCCATTTATTGTTGTAACATTAGTTGCAGTGTTTATAACTATAACAGTGCTATCTCTTTTGATGGTTACTTCCTTTGTTTCAGCATTCCATTTAACTTCTGCACCCAGTGCACTTACAATAGCACGAAGCGGGATTAATGTTCTTCCTTCTCTAATTACAGGCGGTGTATCAGCATCAAACTTCTTACCTCTTACTTTAATCTTCTCACCGTCTATTACTTGATATTTGTGCAGTTTGTCTTTAATCTTGTTTTTGAACTCAGCCATCATTTTTTCCCTTGTTTGTTTCATTTCTGCTTTTTTAGCCATAAATTGTGCTTTAAGAGCTGCTAACTCTTCCTTTAATTGGGCTGCTAGTTCCTCATCGCCTGCTGCTTCAGCTGCTTCGATTTTTTCTTCAAGTTCTTCCAACTTTACTTCAAGAGCATCTTTTTCAGCTTCTAGTGTGTCTTTTGCAGCTTCCCAAGCCTTATGAGCTTCTTTTCTCGCTTTATTTCTTTCTTGATTTTTGGATTTGCCTTCATCTTCGTCTTCATCAGTATTTTCATATACAGCTGCTGTCACTGTCTGGTCATCAGCCTGTCGGCTTTCATTTTCGTCTGCCAAACTGATTACTGAAAAAAATGAGAATAGAAACATGAAAGAAATTGCTAAAATAAGTATTTTTTTCATTATAGAACCCCTCCTCGGTATTAATTACTATATATATTCGAAGCAGGTTTTTAAATATTGGGGTAATCTAAAAAAATTTTTTCAACTTGATTTATTAATTCAAGTAATTTATATTAGCATTATATCTTGGAGTATGGGGGTACAAATGGGTATAATATCATTTAATTGGTTTTCTCTTGCAATCATATCAAGTATATTAGTTTCGGTTGTAGGTGTGCTGCAAAAAATTGCACTGAGGGATAAGGACACTTGTTGTTCTTGGAATAATAGTTGTTTACTGGCAAAAAGGAGGTTTTAAAGGTTTCGAACTTCCCCAGTTTTTGATGGTTATATATGCAGTAATTACAGCTGCAGCAGCAATTTTGGATAAATATCTCCTTAACTATTTTACATCAGCTTCAACATATATGGTATTTTCATATATCTTCCCCGCCTTACTTACGGCAGTTTTCATGCCTGGCTCCGTAAAAAAAATCAGACCTCTTCTTAAGATTAATAAGTCCAATTTCATTATTGTTATTAGTGCATTACTTCTTAATCTTGCAACATTTTCATTTTTTACTGCTTTACAAATGGGAGGGTAAATATCATCTGCAGGGGCTATATGGCAATCCTCCACTATTTTTTCTGTTATTCTGGGTATATTAATTCTAAGTGAGTGCGAAAATATAATAAAGAAGCTAATAGGAGCTTCCCTGGTTTTAGTTGGAGTTATTTTTTACTGTTGCATAATTATAAATCTATATTATAATAGTATAAAAAACATTAAAACTATATTATAAAAACTATGAAGGAGACATAGTAGCAGTACATGGTTACGTTCAGAGAACAGGCTGGATGGTGAAAAGCCTGTAGCACATGTTGACTGTGAATTACACTTTGGAGTTTCTTTAGGAATGATGAAATAATAAAACACGTTTTATTATTCCTTAAAGACGGAGTTGACCGTTATATCAGGTTTGAGGCGCTCATGCGCGAAGTAAGGTGGTACCACGAACCCTTTCGTCCTTTCAGATATAGGATGAAAAGGTTTTTTTGATTTTGGCTCCCCTTCTATCTTCCCCTCACTTCGAAGGGAAGGAAAAGAAAGGCTTCGAAGGAATACTTTTGCTCTCCCTTGATGTGAGGGAGAGATAGAGAGGGAGTTTAAAATGCAGTAAATAAGTATATTTGAGATGTTACCAACTAATTACCAATATTAGATAAAGGAGGAAATGATTATGACTAATGTCTTTGACGTACTTAAAGAAAGGGGCTTTATTCAACAAACCACAAATGAAGAGGAAATCAGAAGGCTGCTTGGAAGTGAACAGGTAACTTTCTATATAGGGTTTGACCCGACCGCTGACAGCCTGCATGTAGGCCATTTCCTTGCACTAATGGTTATGTCACATATGCAGAAAGCAGGCCATAGGCCCATAGCTATACTTGGCGGTGGCACAGCAATGGTTGGTGACCCAAGTGGCAAGACTGATATGAGAAAAATGCTTACCCAGGAGCAGATTAATAGTAATGCAGAATGTTTCAAAAAGCAATTCGCGAAGTTTATTGACTTCTCAGATGGAAAAGCACTAATGGTAAACAACGGTGACTGGCTGCTGCAGCTAAACTATGTTGACTTCCTTAGAGATATTGGCAGGCATTTTTCAGTTAACAGAATGCTTACAGCAGAATGCTTCAAGTCAAGACTTGAAAGGGGCTTGTCTTTCATCGAATTCAATTATATGTTAATGCAGAGTTATGACTTCCTTGAACTATACAAGAGGTTCAATTGTGTGATGCAGCTTGGTGGAGATGATCAATGGTCCAATATTCTTCAGGGTATTGATCTGGTAAGAAGAGTTGAAGGTAAGGAAGTATATGGACTAACATTTACCCTGCTTACAACCAGTGAAGGTAAAAAGATGGGTAAAACTGAGAAGGGTGCACTTTGGCTTGATCCGGAAAAGACAACACCATATGAGTTCTACCAGTATTGGAGAAATGTTGATGACAGTGATGTTGAAAAATGTCTGGCACTTCTCACCTTCCTTCCAATGGAAGAAGTAAGAAGATTGGGCTCTCTAAAAGATGAAAAAATAAATGACGCAAAGAAAGTTCTAGCTTATGAAGTAACAAATCTTGTCCACGGTGAAGAAGAAGCAAATAAAGCCGAGCAAGCAGCACAGGCACTATTTAGCGGCAAGGGTGACTCTGAAAACATTCCCCATATAGATGTACCGTTAAGTGAGATTTCTGCGGAAATACCTCTAACTGATTTACTTGTGCGTGCAAACCTTGTACCGTCAAAGAGCGAAGCAAGACGTGCAATTCAACAGGGTGGTGCGGCTGTAAACGATACTGTTATTACCGATGTAAACTATACTGTTGGGCAGAATGACGTTGACCATAATCAGATTATGTTAAGAAGGGGTAAGAAATCATTTTGTAAAGTTGTAATAAAATAGAGTTGGTCTAAAACTGCCTCTATTTTATTATATTACTTTCTCTTATTAAAATTCCGAAATAATTTATTGAAAAGTAATTATCAGACCACTGAGATTATTCTCGTGGTTTTTTTTCTTATATCAGTAACATAATCAATTGATACGTCTATTATAGTAAAAAGATTTTTTTCAAGGAGTAAATATAATGGATTTAACCCCTCAGATTAGATTTATTTCACGTGCATTTATGGAAACTAAGGAATATAAGGAATTAAAGAAGGCTAGAAGCCATTATTTGAAAGACAATGAATTCAGCGAAAAGGTTAATGAGTTAAAAGGTTTGAAATATGACATTTACCAGGCTCAACTTGGTGCAAAAAAAATTGATAATAAAAAGAAGAATGATATGCTTTTAAGGATTGACACACTTTCAAAGGATCCCAACTTACAACAGTATCTAAATATAGAAGTTGATTTTCACAATCTCGTGTATAACACCTTTAATAAAATTTCACAGATTGTTGATTCTTCTCTTAATTAATTCGATATTTTGCAATTTATCAATTTAACAGCATATTCCTTAACCTTAACTTTAGTTGATTTGAACTATTTTTTATTTCTTTAGCATGCTTTATGGTAGTTTCAGTAATATTCGCACCACCAAGAATACTAGCCAATGCTTTACTTTCTTCTTCACCGTCAACCTTGGTTACCCGTGTTCGTGTCCTGTCACCTTCTACCTGTTTTTCTATATTAAAATAAAAATCGGCCATCGCTGCAATGTGTGCAAGATGAGTTACGCAAACGACCTGGTGGACGGCAGCAAGGTATGCCAGTTTTTCTCCAACTGCCTGCGCTGTCTTTCCACTAATCCCGGTATCTACTTCATCAAATACTAATATTGATTTTCTATCAACTTTTGCTAGAATTGTTTTTATAGCCAGCATTATTCTGGACATTTCACCACCGGAAGCTATCTTGGCAAGTGGCTTAGGCTGTTCTCCCAGATTAGGTGAAATGAAAAATTCAACTTTATTAAGACCGTTAATATTAAATTGAGGTAAACCCTCTCTTTCATCGTGACTATCAAATTCAACATTCACAATAAACCTGGTATTCCTCATTTCAAGTTCTTCAAGCTCTTTAACAATCTTTGACTCCAATACCTTTCCAAGTTCACTTCTTTTCTTGGACATATTAGTGGACAATTCAATCAACTCTGTAGTTAGGCTGTCAATTTTCACACTTATCTGTTTGACCCTCTCTTCACTGTTCTCAATATCTTCCAGCTCATTCCCGATTTTATCATTATATGATAGAATGCTGTCAATATCCTTTCCATACTTCCTTTTTAGCCGGGATATTAGATCAAGTCTCTCTTCTATTTGTTCCAGCAGCTGCGGATTATATTCTACATCATCTCTCCATACACGGATATCCCTGCTTAACTCTTGTATATTATAAGATATTTCTTCCAAGACATTCATAGCAGTTGAATACTTTTCATCAATAAATGAAATCTGACTTATGTCTCTCGCTACACAATTAAGTTCAGAATGAATGGATGACCCCTTAAAACCGCTTCCTGATAAAATCTCATATGCATTTGACAATGTATTAGCAACCTTTTCTGCATTAGCCAATCTAAGTTTTTTCTGTATTAGTTCATCTTCTTCTCCGATGGTTAAATTTGCGTCTGAAATCTCCTTAATTTGAAATTCCAATAAGTCGATTTTCCTTGCCCTCTCCTCCGGATTACCAACAAGGGATGCCAACTCCGACCTTAAAGTCTTTAATTGATTAAGTTTTACAGTATACTCAGATTTAATTGCAATTATTTCTTCACCAATAAAGGCATCTAAAAAGTCGATATGATTTTCAGTTTGCAGTAAAGACTGGTTATCGTGCTGACCATGAATGTCAACTAATAGCTGTCCTATAAACTTTAATGCGGATACGGTTACTAACCTTCCATTTGCTCTGCATACATTTTTACCATTCTGATAGAACTCTCTTACAACCAGCAGGCTATTATCCTCTTCAATGACAATTCCATAACCTCTTAATTCATTAATCTTGTCCTCATTATTTATAATAAATAACCCTTCAATTATAGCTTTCTCAGTGCCGGAACGAATCAAATCCTTGGATAGCCTGCCTCCTATTATGGCAGTAATTGAATCTACTACTATAGATTTACCTGCTCCGGTTTCTCCGGTGAGTATATTTAGTCCTGCCCCAAAGTCCAGCTCAACCTTATCTATTAAAGCTACATTTTGTATATATAATTTGGTTAGCATTTTCTATCAACCTCATCTTACCAGCTTATTAAACCTGTATACCAATTCTTCAGCAATTTTCTCAGACCTGACTACTGCAAAAATGGTATCATCTCCGGCCACAGTACCAATTATCTCGGCCCATCCGAGTGAATCTATGGCTGCAGCTGCAGCTTGTCCCATTCCGGACAGGGTTTTTATCACTACGATATTATTAGCATAATCGATTGACACAAGCGACTCTGAAAAAACATTCAAAAGTTTATTATATGTATTATCAGGACTCCTGCCAACAAACTTGTACCTGTACCTTCCATCTTCGGCAGCTGCTTTAATTAGTCCTAATTCTTTTATATCCCTTGATACCGTAGCCTGAGTCACATCAATTCCGGACTCCTTAAGCTTTTCCGCTAATTCTTCCTGAGTTTCAATGCTATGATTCTGAATTATTTCTAAGATTTTATTAAACCTACTATTCTTCACTTGTTACCTCCTGCCATTTCTATCAAACAGTTTGTCTCTGACTATATCAAAAAACGCCCTATCAGTTAGTTTGATAACTTTGAGAGTGTGGTTGGATTTAAATATATTAACTTTATGTGAGTTAGTTAAAGCATGACTTTCCTGTCCATCTATTGTTAACATAGAATCATTCTGATTTTTATCATCTATAATTATAGTAACACTTTTCCTGTCAGAAACAACTATTGACCTTGCATGCAATATATGAGGAGATATTGGAGTTATAACCATGAGGTTCATATCCGGTTCAACAAGGGGACCACCTGCCGATAATGAATAAGCTGTCGAACCTGTAGGTGTAGATATGATTACTCCATCGGCCGGAAACTGGTCAATTACTTTTTCGTCCAATTCAATTTTTATATTATTAATTATTCTTGAAATCCTTCCCCGTGATATTACGGCTTCATTTACAGCATAATACGTCTCTGATTCATAGCCGTCTACAAGTACACGGGCTTCAAGAACCATTCTTTCCTCAATCCTGTAATTATTGTTTAATAAGGCATCTGAAACTTTATCAAGATTATTTTTATCAACCTCAGCCAAAAAACCTAAATTACCTGCATTAATTCCCAGAATAGGAGTACCCAGACAGCATACATTGCGGGCCGCACGTAAAAATGTCCCGTCTCCGCCAACTGAAATTACTACATCAGCACTTTTGAATAATTCCTCTTTATCTACTCCGAGTCTTTTTTGATTAATATGGCTGGCCATATCTTTGGGCAGCATAATATTTAAGCCATCTCTTAAAAGCTTACCTATTAGAATATTAGTAACATCAAGCTGTTTATCTTTTTCAAGGTTTGGGAAAATACCAATTCTTTTCATTTAATTCACCTT
>DHFP01000078.1:617-31868 GCA_002402315.1 Clostridiales bacterium UBA4821 | reverse complement strand
TCATTATAAGAATATCAATTATTAACATAAATCACAAGAGAAAAAGTACCCAAAATATTATTCTCTTGGGTACCTTATGGTGAAATAAACAGACACTTCTTTTGTTATGCCGCTTTTCTATTACTGCAATTTTCAATACAATTATTTAAAATAGAATTAACTATAATAATGCAAGTATGAAGAGCATAGCTGATATCTACTGCAAAATCAGGCGCTTCTTTACAATAATTGCTATGCATACATAAAATATATTCTTTTATACTTGTACAACCAGTTTCAGTGATTTCGTCCAAATTATAGTTATGCTGCACTTTTTTAATATTATTTTTCTTACATAGATTGGCCAATTTTTTTTCGTACAATAGATGGGTTATCAAACCACTATCTATCATATCTTTGTTATGTGCACGACAGAAATAGTCAGCTATATAATGATTGATTATTCCTAGTCTACGGGCAAATCCCCTGCTTCGCAGTTGTTGAATGTTATTTACTTCATTTAAAAGCAAATCAATCTCCTGAACCAAATATTCGATGGAACCCTCTATCGTATGAGGCATGTTAATTTTAAAAGTACTTACATCCGGTTTTATATTTCCATATCTAAAACTGTATTTTTTTATTTTCATCTTACTTCTTAAATGCTTATAAACAATGTCGGCAAATAACAAGTGTGTTGAGTAAAACATTTTTTTCCTACTTTCTAATTTTATCTTTTGAGTTTTTTCATACATTGATTACAATTAATAATTTACTCCCTTTTTAGATTTGTTTCAATACACACAAATTTCCTCCCGGCTCATTTATTATTTAATTCTTTCAACTATCTATCTTCAACACTGCCATAAAGGCTTCCTGAGGAACCTCTATATTCCCCATTTGCCTCATTCTCTTTTTTCCTTCCTTCTGCTTCTCCAATAGTTTTTTCTTTCTTGTAATATCCCCGCCATAGCACTTTGCCAATACATCCTTGCGCATGGCTTTGATTGTCTCTCTTGCAATTATCTTGCCTCCTATAGAGGCTTGTATGGGTACTTCATAAAGCTGACGCGGAATAACTTCTTTTAGCTTCTCAGCCATTTTTCTGCCCCTTGAATAAGATTTATCCTTATGAACTATAAATGACAAAGCATCTACAACTTCCCCATTCAGCATTATGTCCAGTTTAACCAAATCAGCCTTCCTATACCCAAGAAGTTCGTAGTCAAACGAAGCATATCCTCTGGTCCTGGACTTGAGAACATCAAAGAAGTCATATATTATTTCATTTAGCGGAAGCTCATAGGTTAATATAACTCTACTCTCATCTATATAAGTCATATTTTTGTATATTCCTCTGCGCTCCTGGCAAAGATCCATTACATTTCCCACAAAGTCCTTCGGCAGCATTATTGTAGCTGTCACTATCGGCTCTTCCATACAATCGATTTCCTGATTTGTAGGCAGGTTGGATGGATTATCTACGTTTAACACTTCACCGTCAGTTTTGGTTACCTTGTAAACAACGCTTGGTGCAGTAGTTACAAGGTCAATATTATATTCCCTCTCCAGTCTTTCCTGAACAATTTCCATATGAAGCAGGCCCAGGAAACCAGACCTGAAACCGAAACCCAGTGCAATAGACGTCTCAGGCTCAAATGTAAGTGATGCATCATTTAGCTGCAGTTTTTCAAGAGCTTCCCTTAAGTCTTCATATTTTGCTCCATCTGCAGGATATATCCCACAGAATACCATGGAGTTAACTTTTTTATAACCCGGTAAAGGCTCTGAAGCGGGATTATTTGCATCAGTAATGGTATCACCAACACTTGTGTCTTTGACATTTTTTATGCTGGCTGCTATATAACCCACTTCACCTGCTTTCAATTCATCACACTCTGTAAACATTCCAGGCCTGAAATAACCAACCTCGTTTACAAGAAATGTTTTGCCCGATGACATCATTTTTATTTGTGTACCGGGTTTGACACTTCCTTCCTTTACCCTAACGTATGTTATAACACCTTTAAAGTTATCATAACGTGAATCAAATATTAAAGCTTTAAGCGATGAATTTTCTTCTCCCTTAGGATAAGGAATTTTATCTACAATCTGTTCAAGCACTGTATCAACATTGAGGCCGGTCTTAGCTGATATTAGCGGCGCATCACCCGCGTCCAGCCCAATTATATCCTCAATTTCTTTTTTTACATAGTCCGGTCTGGCATTCGGAAGGTCTACCTTATTTATGACCGGAATAATCTCTAAGTCATGCTCTAAAGCAAGGTAGACGTTTGCAAGCGTTTGCGCTTCTATGCCCTGGGAAGCATCTACAACGAGTATTGCCCCGTCGCACGCAGCCAGACTTCTTGAAACCTCATAATTAAAGTCTACATGTCCGGGAGTATCTATGAGGTTAAGAATATATTTCTGCCCATCTTTTGCTGTGTATACCATTCGAACAGCCTGAGCCTTAATGGTAATACCTCTCTCCCTCTCAATCTCCATGTTATCAAGAACCTGATCCTGCATTTCCCTTCCGGTTAAAACCCCGGTCATTTCTATCAGCCTGTCGGCAAGGGTAGATTTGCCATGGTCTATATGTGCTATAATACAGAAATTTCTAATTTTCTTTTGTCGTTCAGTGAACATTAATTAAGTGACTCCTCCTCCATGATGAATAACAGTTATTATAATATAACATATATACATTGTCATCAAGATAATTAAAGTCAACAAAACAAAAGGTGGGTTGATTCCCACCTTTTGTTTTGTCGCTATCAGAAGTAAAGACAAAAATTATAAACTTCTTCGTATAAATCTGAGTTAACTACGTGAGCTTTATACTCAATCCTATTAAAAAATGCCTGAGTTTCAAGTCTCACTACATCTTCTATTCTGTAGTTAACATTAACACTGTCTTCTCTTAAATCCATATTAATTGTAATACTGCTTTCATCCTGCGTTATCGAGTAGTCGGTCAATACATAAATCTTTTCATTATAATATTGATTGGGTAAAAAGCTTACTTTAACCTTATTGCCAAGATGATTTTCAAGATTCTTACTGAGAGCATGTGCTTCAACTGTAAGTGTGTTTATATTAGCTTGTGTTGTCGACCTCTTTTCAGGATGCTGAATCAACAAATCCATTGCGACACCTCCAGATTTCTCTTCCGTAATAGTTTATTTAATTCTAATTTTGTTGTATTATTGTTATATATTTTATATGATATCTATTTCGACAATAATATAATTTAATTAATAGTATATTAATAATTTATTAAATTTTATCGAATAAGGTGAAAATATGCAAGATAAAGTATTAAAAATTATTGAATTTGATAAAATTATTCAAAGATTAATTTCTGAATGCTCCAGTTCCCTAGGTAAAGAGCTTTCGGAAATCTTGACTCCATCCGGTTTTTTTGACGAAGTTAAATTGAACCAGCATGAAACTACTCAAGCTGTCAGCATGATTATTGCTAAAGGTATGCCTCCATTCGGCGGCCTTAAGGATATCAGAAATAGTTTAAGAAAAGCTCAGAAGGGCGCTGTGCTAAGTCCTAAAGAACTTCTTGATATTGCTGATACTCTTCGTGCTTCAAGAAATTTAAAATCATATCAGAGTTCAGACCGCAGAGACCTAAATTCTATACACAATAACACTTCAGACCACCAACATAGATATGACATACTAGATTCAATATTTGAAAGCTTGTATTCTAATACAAGAATTGAGAATAAAATATTCTCCTGTATTGTCAATGAAGAAGAAATAGCCGATTCAGCCAGTCCAGCTCTGCATTCAATACGAAAGCAAATTATTGACTCCGAGCAAAAGATAAAAGATAAGCTGAACAGCCTTGTACATTCCACATCATATCAGAAGTTCCTGCAGGATAATATTATTACTATACGCTCGGGTAGGTATGTACTACCAGTAAAACAGGAATACCGAAATGAAGTTTCCGGCCTGGTTCATGATTCATCTACAAGCGGTGCAACATTATTTATTGAACCAATGGCTGTGGTTGAAGCTAATAATACAATTAAGCAGTTAAAAATTAAAGAAAATATTGAAATAGAAAAGATTCTAACTGAGATTACAGCAATGGTGACAGAAATTAGCAGTGAGCTTGAAGAATGTGTTGAGCTGCTTGCCCGCCTGGACTTTATTTTTGCTAAAGCAAGACTTAGTTTAAATATGAACGCTGTTCAGCCTCGGATTAATCAGTCGGGCTTTATAAATATAAGGACGGGACGGCATCCCCTTCTTGACCCCGATCTTGTAGTTCCTATAGATATATGGTGTGGTAATCAATTTAATACTCTTGTGGTTACCGGCCCAAACACGGGAGGAAAAACGGTTACGTTAAAAACAGTCGGTTTATTGACCTTAATGGCTCAAGCCGGCCTCCATATACCTGCAGATGAAGGTTCTGAAATAAACGTTTTCCAAAAAGTATTTGCTGACATTGGAGATGAACAGAGCATTGAACAAAGCCTTAGCACATTTTCATCCCATATGGTTAATATTATAAAAATAATTGATCAAGTGGATTCTAATACCTTAGTACTACTTGACGAATTGGGTTCAGGTACCGATCCGGTTGAGGGCGCTGCCATCGCTATGTCTATTTTAGAGTATCTCCATAACCGTAATGCAAAGACTATAGCAACTACTCATTATAGTGAGTTGAAGTCGTTTGCAATCAGCAGATCCGGAATTGAGAATGCCAGCTGTGAATTTGATGTTGACACTCTAAAACCAACATACAAACTGCTTATCGGGATTCCAGGCAGAAGCAATGCTTTTGCAATTTCTAAAAAGCTTGGTCTTACGGACGCAATAATTGAGAGAGCAAAAGAATTTATCTCAAAGGAGAATACAAATTTTGAAGATATTCTGGCAACTGTCGAGAAGAATAGGATTAGTTCAGAAAAGCAATTGGATGAAATACAAAAAATAAAAGATGAATGCCAGATGCTCAAGGACGAACTGGAGAAACAGAAGGAGCTTGTTCAAAAGCAAAAAGATAAGTTTATCCGTGATGCTAGGCAAGAGGCAAGATTAATTATTCACGAGGCTAAGGAAGAAGCAGAAAAAACTCTTCAAGAAATTCAAAAGCTTTTAACTGAAGAAGAGTCTGAAAGAAACAAAAAAGCTGAAAACTTAAAGAACAGACTTCGCAAAAAACTTAAAGAAACTGAGGAATCTCTGATTGAACCAATATATACTATAAATGAGAATGAGAAAACTTATAATTTTAAGGCAGGAGATACTGTTTATATCAATTCATTAAAACAAGAAGGAACTGTTTTATCAGAACCTGATGAAAATAATAATATCCATGTTCAGGCAGGAATAATCAAGCTGAAGATACACACTTCACAGCTAAGACCTGTTAATCAGGAGAAAGTATCAATTGAAAAAATTTCAATAAATAATGCTCTATCCAATAAAACAAGAGCGATTTCGATGGAGCTTGATTTGAGAGGTCAAACACTGCAAGAAGCTCTGGAAAATGCTGATAAGTATCTTGATAATGCATCCCTATCAGGGTTAAATACTGTAACGATTATTCATGGAAAAGGAACTGGCATCTTAAAAAATGGTATTCATCAGCTTCTAAAAAATCATCCTCTTGTAAAGTCATTTAGACTTGGTAAATTCGGCGAGGGTGAACAGGGAGTTACCATCGTCGAGCTTAACTAAATTAAACTCATTAGCTTATATCTCATAATATCAATCCACTTCATATATATCTCTCCTGTATAATCAGTCACACCTTTCTTTTCGATTTTTTTCGAAGCAAATAGGTCAATTCTCATGCAATCTATTCTGCCTATACTATATACCGCTGTACCTATCTTTGTTCCTTTTTCTATAGGGGCAGTTATGTATTGAGGTAAATCATATCTGACATTTAATTGGTTAATCTCATCTTTACTTAAAGGAAATAAGACCTTTTCCTGTACACTAATTTCCAAACGTGCCTCTTTCCCCTTCCAAACCGGCACGCTAATATTAATTTCTTTTTGACTATTAAGGTCAACCAAACGATAATTATTAAAAACATAATTTAGTATTTTGGTCGAATCATATGATCTTTGATGGCGTGAGTTACTTCCCAAAACAACTGAAATCACCCGCCAATTATCCCTTGTTGCTGAAGTAACCAGGCACCTTCCTGCTTTTCCTGTATAGCCTGTTTTAACTCCATCAGCACCATAGTAACCAGCCAGCATCTCATTTGTATTTCTTAATACTCTGCTGCCATTATTTGGCGCGGAGATAATTGTTTTATACGTCCCTACTATTTCAGAAAACTTTTTATTTCTCAAGGCATATCTGGTAATGACTGCCAGATCATAAGCCGTAGTGAAATGGCCGTCTTTATCAAGCCCATGAGGAGTTACAAAAGCAGTATTATAAGCACCTATTTGCTTGGCTTTATTAGTCATCATGGAAGCAAAGTTTTCTACTGTCCCACCTATATGTTCTGCTATAGCTATAGCTGCGTCGTTACCAGATGGAAGCATAAGTCCATAAAGCAGTTCCTCTAAACGAAGCTTTTCTCCTTTAACCAGGTGTGCACTTGAACCTCCTATTCGAGCTGCCCTTGGATTGACAGTTACAATATCGTTTAGTTTGCCTTCTTCCAGTGCTACAATGGCCGTCATGATTTTGGTTGTGCTGGCCATAGGTCTTCTGGAATATGCGTTTTTTTCATACAATACTCTTCCGGATACTGTATCCATTACAATTGAAGCCCGCGATACAATTTTAGGAGCAATACTAGCTGTGTTTCTTACCGTTTCCTGTGAAATTTCATATATATCAATAGGTTCATCCTCCGATATATCATCGCAAAATATAAAATTATTGAAATCGAGTATAGAAATTATCATAATAAAAGAAATAAGTAATTTATTGAATTTAATTTTCAATATAACCACCCAGCTCAATGTTGTTCACGGTGCAATTATATTCAAATTTGCTTTATTTAGAACAGTCAATGCACTAATGGACAAATTGATATTTATTTGATAATATGTTGCCATATTAAATCTTTTCCTTTAACATATCATCTTAGAATTAAACTTGCGCTTATTAAGGATATAAAATGAAAGTGGTTCCTGCTCCCTCAGGAAAGCGTGAAATAATTCAAAGAAGATTAGTTGAGTTATCTAAAGACTTAGGTACTAAGGCATATAATGATGGTGAGGTTGTAAAATTTGAAATAGCAGAATAATTGAAAAAGAAGGTAAAACAGAGAATTGTTCTACCTTCTTTAGTTATTTAACTTTATATAAACAAACTCATATTTGACCTGTCAGCAGAATCAAGGAAGTATGCAACACCTCCTACTTCTACTCCATCCAATAACTCTTCCTTCTTAAGTCCCATTACATCCATCGACATTGAGCAAGCTATAAGCTTCACTCCTTGCGACTTGGCTTTTTCAATTAAGTCTTCCAGTGATTCAACGTTCTTTGATTTCATAATATATCTAATCAATTTTGCACCAATTCCGCCCATATTCATTTTAGAAAGAGATAATTTCTTAGTACCTCTCGGCATCATCATTCCAAACATCCTCTCCAGCATGTTCTTCTTAACCTTTATATATTGTTGTTTTCTCAGTATATTTAATCCCCAGAATGTAAAGAACATTGTTACCTGATTACCCATAGCCGCAGCTCCGTTGGCTATAATAAATGAAGCAATTGCTTTATCCAAATCCCCGCTGAAAACCACCATCGTTTTACCGTTTCCTGACTGAACCTTTGTATTCACCTTGCCTCCCCCTTTCTTAATATATGCAGTTATCAAACCTTTCTCCTGTTTCAAACCTGCCAGAGTATTACCTGTATTACTGCACCAAGCCTTGACATCATTCGCAAATGCAGGATCTGTAGCTTTAACCTCCAATACTTCTCCAAAGTTCATGCCTGCAATTGATTGATTTACTTTCATTATTGGACCGGGACACTGCAGTCCGCACGCATCAAGCTTTACTTTAGCCGCCGTACTGCATCCCTCACCCATACAAGCTGAGGCTTTAAGCATATCGTTTGATGTAATCCTGCTGTCGCCCTGGACATGTTCATCAATAAATTTCTGATGTCCAGCCTGGTAAGTTTTAAAACCTCCACTCAGGTTTTTGATGTTTTCAAAGCCTAACTGGCTTAAAATCCTGTACACAAAATATGCTCTTGTTCCTATCTGACAGTATAAGACTATGTCTTTATCTTTTGGGATTTCATCTGTCCTGCTTCTGATTTCTTCTATCGGTATATTAACCGCGCCTTCTATGTGGCCCATGTTAAACTCTACAGATGTTCTCACATCAATAATTGCCACCTTATCCTTATCCAATGAATCTATTTCATCCCAGTGTATATTCCGGCAATCACCCAGCAAGATGTTTGATGCAACATATCCTGCCATGTTGACAGGGTCCTTGGCTGATGAATAGGGCGGTGCATACGCCAATTCAAGTTCCTGCAAGTCGTAGACTGTCATGCCTGCCTTAATAGCTACGGCAATTACGTCAATTCTTTTATCCACTCCATCATATCCGACTACCTGTGCACCAAGTATTTTGCCTTTCTCCGGCTCAAATATCAGCTTTATTGACATGGGTATCGCATTAGGATAATAACCTGCATGTGATGGCGAGTGAGTATAAACCTTTTCATACTTTAACCCGTATTTCTTAAGTGTCTTTTCGTTATTGCCAACCGAAGCAACAGTCAAATCAAACACTTTAACTATTGCTGTTCCAAGTGTCCCACTATATAAATCCACCCTGCCTGCTATATTGTTAGCTGCAATTCTTCCTTGTTTGTTCGCAGGACCGGCAAGCGGTATTAACGCAGGATTTTTATTTATGAGGTCGACTACTTCGATTGCATCACCGACTGCATAAATGTCAGGGTCTGATGTCTTCATCTGCTGGTCTACTGCTATACCACCCAATGGACCTAACTTTAACCCGGCTTTCTGGGCCAGAGTTACATCAGGTCTAACCCCAATTGCCATAATGATAAGCTCAGATGTTAGTTTCCTCCCGCTGTTCAGTTCAATTTCGGTTTGTTCTCCGGCTTCCTTGAAGGATTTCACCCCATCACTGAGTATTAGTTCAATTCCTTCAGACATCAATTTATGATGCGCCATTGAAGCCATTTCAAAATCGATTGGTGCAATTACCTGGTTTGATAATTCAACCAGTGAAATATCTATTCCTCTCTCTTTTAAGTTCTCTGCCATCTCTATTCCAATAAATCCGCCGCCGATAACCACTGCTTTCCTGGGTTTACTGTTATCAATATACTCTTTTATGGCAAATGTATCATCCACATTTCTAAGAGTAAATATGTTTTTGCTTTCTATGCCGGGGATTCTTGGCTTTATTGGCTCAGCTCCCGGAGATAGTACCAGCTTATCATATGTTTCTTTATAATTTCTTTCATTTAACCTATCAAAAATCTCAATTTCCTTCTTATCAGAAAATACTGAAACTACCTTGCAATTTACCCTCACATCTATATTAAACCTCTGTTTCATACTTTCCGGTGTTTGTAAAAATAGCTTTTCTTCATCATTTATTACACCGCCGACAAAGTAAGGAAGTCCACAGTTGGCATAGGATATATACGGCCCCTTCTCAAACATAATTATTTCACAGTTTTCATCTAATCTCCTCAGTCTTGCTGCTGCAGAAGCGCCACCAGCAACACCGCCTACTATTAATACCTTCACTTGATTACCCCCATTCTAAATTTATAAAATATATTGTTTTATTATTATATTGCAATATTTTTGTTAATATTTTAACATAGAATTTTATATTTGTAAAAATAAATAAAAGAGCAGCTTCTCGCTACTCTTTTATTGTTTGTTATTAGCTCATCATATTCTTAGCGTCATTAATCATCTTTTTAACCATGTTGCCACCTACTTTACCTGCTTGACTAGCCGGTAGATCACCATTGTATCCATCCTTTAAGTTAACACCAACCTGAGATGCAACTTCAAACTTCATTCTGTTTAAAGCGTTCTTTGTATTAGCAGCCATTCGTATTCACCTCCACATTATTTAAATATTTAGCTTGCTCTAATATTTTCTGTCGAATTATCTAAATTATGAGAAGTATTTTATGGATACGCTGTTAAAAAAATGAATATAGCCGTATTACTGAATTCTTAAGCTATGCAATTNNAATACCGGCTCAGTTTTGAAATTGCATTTGACTAAACTCACCAAATATACTATAATAAAAAAGCCCCGCCTATATTGGTGGGTTTTTTTACCCTGAAAAGAAGGCTGGAGATATGAATAAGACTAATAACAAAATTATTGCTACAAACAAAAAAGCCAGACATGACTACTTCATTGAACAGACCTTTGAAGCCGGTATAGCATTGTCCGGCACTGAAGTTAAATCAGTAAGGATGGGGAAAGTAAACCTTAAGGACAGCTATGCATATATTAAGGATGGTGAGATCATACTATCCGGTATGCATATAAGCCCTTACGAAAAAGGCAGCATTTTCAATGTTGATCCGGAGAGGGACAGAAAGCTGCTGCTAAATAAGCAGGAAATAATCAAATTGTACGGGCTTATGAGTCAGAAAGGTTTGACGCTGGTTCCCCTATCTGTCTATATTAGCGGCAAATGGGTAAAGATTGAATTAGGCCTTGCAAAGGGTAAAAAGCTATACGACAAGCGCGACGACATCGCCGAAAGAGACGCAAAGCGTGAGATTGAGATTAGACTGAAGGAAAACTCAAAAATTGGCTATTAGCTATTGGCTGTTAGCACTTGGCTTTTAACTGTTAACTGTCAACTTAAACACGGGGGCGTATTGGTTTCGACGGGAATGTTGAGACTTGAATAGCGGGTGGTGGATTCTCGTTGGCCACCTAAAAAAACGGGAAACTAAAAATAAACGCTAATAACGATAATTTAGCTTTAGCTGCTTAATCGCAGCTAACGTTCAACCTGGGAGTTCCGCGGCCCGGGATTGGGCGCCGACTAGCGGAGAACGAGCTTAGCAAAGCTTTGAGCTAAAGCCGGACTTATGAAGCTACTGAAGTGAACAGCCTGCCTGTAGGCGGTTCATGGAGGGAATGTTAAACTATAGGCTGCACCCGGAGAAGTTCTTGTGGATGTGTTTTCGGACAGGGGTTCGATTCAAAAAGAGTTGCCTTGCAAAGCAATTTGCAAGTGAAAATCCGGCTTAATCGGTGAAACCGTAACGATGATCAAAAGGGGACATTCCTCAACGTAAAAGGAATGCTAGTACATCTGAGAGGTGTGTCCCCTTACATTAGCTCGATGGCAACGCCGAGGAGTATGAGGGGAAACCCGACAGCTCTGTATCGACTTATAGACTTCTAAGTCCCAATGGATATGAAGTACTAGGATGAAGGAAATCATCTATACTTTACCTTCATAATATGCCGGAGGACTTCGAGAGAAGTTCAAGACATAGTCAGCACCATCGGAAACGATGGATTATGTGTCCCCTCGCCTCCACCATGCAGCAGACTGCGAATATTACGCAGTCTGTTTATTTTTTTTAAGAAATATTTGAAGGCTTTTTTTAGTTGCCTCAAAAATCTTTTATCCTTATTTATTATTTTCCATACAACTTACATTTTTTACAAGATTGACTTACTTTAAAAAAAATGTTAATCTAACTACTAATGTAAGGGTATTAGAAATCTAAATTAGTTATATTTGCCTTTAAGCCTCTCCGGCTTACAACTCTATATGTCTGACGCAACTTTCCGAAATGCAGTTAAAATTTAGTAACTTAAGTCATTAATATATTATTATGCGAGGTATAATGTTATGAAAAGTGGTAAATCAGAGAAATTTGAAGGAAAAATGCTTGATGAATTGAGAAGCTTGGCCGAAAAGAGTAGTTTTATCAACCCCGAATTATTTACTAAATACGAAGTAAAACGCGGTCTCCGTGATTTAGATGGAAAAGGCGTACTTGTTGGCTTGACAGAAATTGGCGAGGTACGTTCCTATATTATTGATGAAAAAGATATGATTCCTGCTCCAGGAAGATTATTTTACCGGGGTATTGATATATCTGATATGGTAAACGGTTTCCTTAGTGATGGGCGCTATGGTTTTGAAGAAACCTGCTATTTGTTGCTTTTTGGGAATCTCCCCGGCAAACAGGAACTCAAGGATTTTGAGCAGCTTCTTTCTGATTATCGAAAGCTGCCTGAAGATTTTGTCCGTGACATGATTTTAAAAGCTCCCAGCAAAGATATTATGAACTCATTGGCACGAAGTGTATTGGCATTATACAGCTTTGATGATAATGCGGATGACAATTCGGTTAAAAACGTATTAAAACAATGTATTCGTCTGACTGCATACTTCCCATTGATTGCAGTATATGGTTACCAGGCTTTCTCTCACTACCATGGTAACAACAGCCTGTATATTCACAGTCCAAGACCCGATTTGAGCACTGCCGAGATTATTCTTCAAATGCTGAGACCGGACAGCAATTACTCAAAGCTCGAGGCAACTCTTCTCGACCTTGCTCTTGTACTCCATGCAGAACACGGCGGCGGTAATAATTCTTCTTTTGTAACTCACGTGGTTACATCATCCGGAACAGACACATACTCCGTAATTGCTGCAGCCCTTGGATCACTAAAAGGACCAAGGCATGGAGGCGCTAACATTAAGGTTATACAAATGTTTGAAGATATGAAGCAAAACTTAAAACATTGGGATGATGATAATGAAATTGAAAACTATCTTATGAAATTACTTAACAAGGAAGCTTTTGATCGTTCAGGTTTGATCTATGGTATTGGGCATGCTGTTTACTCTATATCCGATCCCAGGGCGGTTATTTTAAAGGAACATGCAGCTAAACTCGCAAAAGAGAAGGGCTTGGAGGATGAATTCAATCTCTATTCAAAGGTAGAGAAGCTTGCGCCCGAAGTTATAGCACAAATACGTAAAATGTACAAGGGTGTAAGTGCAAATGTTGATTTTTATTCAGGCTTAGTATACAGAATGCTCAACATACCGCATGAAATGTTCACACCGATTTTTGCTATTTCCAGAATAGTGGGTTGGAGTGCACACCGTATTGAAGAAATCGTAAATGCGGGAAAAATCATCAGGCCGGCTTACAAGAGTGTTGCAAAGAGACATGATTATACTCCCATGGATGCGCGGTAGCTGTAACAACAAAGAGTGCCAATAAAACGATATTGGCACTCTTTAAATAATTAGGTTTATTTAATATTGTTTATAAGATTTATTATATGCCCAAATGAATGGCCATTAGTATAAACAATATCAAAGTGTTCTGTGTACCTTGATAGGTATTTCTCAATACAATTATTGAGAAAACCTATTTTTATTGCTTTTTCAAGGTTTTCTTTCGGAATCATTTTAATATCGCCTATTGAATCGCCTATAACAATGCAATTTGGTCGATCCATTAATAAATTTTGTACTTTTTCCGGATAGATTATTTCATCTTTGTTAGCCGAATGAATGATATTCTCTGAATACCCCGAAACAATACCATCTTCAAAGTACAAATAATTTGCTATTATTATAACATTTTCCAAGCATCCATGGAATCTCAAAAATTCCTCAATAACGTTGCCAATTCCGGCTGATACAATTATTACCGGTATTCCTAACGATAACAATTCTTTACCATAGCCCCTGAAATACATTAAGTCAGTTCTTCTTACAGCTTCCTTAATTATAATTTCGCTCAGCTTATATTCTATCAGCAACTCCAGCATCATTTTATACCATTCTTCCATAGCCTTTCTTCTCAACACCTGAGGTTTATTCAAATCTCGTTCAACTTTTCTGTAATAATCATATAAAATATTTCTCTTCTCAACAAATTCTTCTGGCATTAGTCCGCTGTGAGTTAAAATAGACCAGCTTGTTGCTGAATCAGGCTCTGTAATCGTTTCGTCAAAATCTTCCCAAACAATAACTTCCTTTCTTCTCCATGCTGCAATAACTTCATGGATATTTCTACATCCGTAGAATATGAAATCCTGATTGTTCATTTAACATGCTCCTTTCAACTTCCTGAATGACTTACTTCACTCTCATATTAGAGTAATACAAAGTTAAATATAATCCATATCTTCCATTACGAAGATAATAAATAATTGAAGATTTGTAACTATTCTATTTTATTTTAATTGCTTAGTATTTTCAATGAAATTTTTAAGAAACATTAAGAAACAATAAGTCTTGGAGAAAAACTATAGTAAATATTAGCCAGATATTTAAAATTCGGCCTGTTTGCTGTATCGGTCAGATATGCTGATATCTCTGCTCCGCTTTTTCTATTTCTATTTAAAGCATTAATGATTCCTTCAGCAGTTTTTATACCTATACCATGTCCATAGTAGGTTCCATCGCCCAGGTCAATAGCATTTTCACCTTGCCATTCGGGAGTCAGTGGGTTTACATCAGGGTTGTTAAAGTATCTGCAATCCCCTGGCAGGTAATCAACTAAATTTCTATACATACTGATACCGAGATCACTATCGAGATGCTGCCAATCCATTAAATATATTCCAGAGAATAAGCTGTTAAAAACTTGCTCAGGAAATATATCTACGAGTGCTCCGTAATAAACAATAACAATGGCAGTTGCACATTCAGTACCATATTCCGAACTATTCATATAAATGTCTTTTATTGCATTAGATGGCTTAACCCATGTATTTAACATAAAGCCGCCTTCATTCGTACGGTGCCAATAATTTGGGTTGCACTTGGAATCACGGAAGGTCCTAAAAGAAAATTTACTATTATGAAGTTTTTTGGCATTGGCAATGATACTTTTTCGTAGGTTCAGTTCGAATTTCAACTGATTTACCGAATTATATTCATAAGCTATATTACTTGAAGATAATATATTAATAATCTTTCTTTCAACACCTGCTTCAGGATACTGACCGATAATACTATTAATGTCAATTACACTACCTGATATTATTATCATGATAATCCCCCTAGTACAATCCTTATCTGCTCTTCAACAGGATAGTGAATCCATTTATTCCACGTTGATTTGTTTTGGCGATACAGTAAAAATGAGCAGGTTGAAAGTAGTATTTGAGTATCTTTGTTCAGACCTTTAAATCTTTCCATGAGATTACTTTCATCTTCATTTAATATTCTTAATGGTTCTTGACTATCTTCAGGTACTGGCTTACATAAATATTTTGCTTCCAGCGATACCAGATAGGGTATGGGATTAGGCGTCTGTTGAAAGCTCTCACCGGTATAATGCATAAATAGATGGTTTTCTTGAATCCAATTTCGTATATATAAATATTTTATAAACTTATCATTATTTCGGTTTATATCAATACCTGGAATAAAGCCTAAAAGCTTACATGCAAGTTCAACATCCATCCAATGAGTTGAATGCATGCGATTTGCAAAAATAATTAATCTGCGGGGATCACGTGACTCAAAAAAAGCCCAGACCAAATCATAGATATACAATCCTTTTTTGTATCTACTAAAAATCATTTCTGCTATAACAGGTAGAACTGATTTATCATTATATGATTTGATGAGATGTATTGCTGTAATGTCTAATACTTCATCATATTGATTACTTAGCCCGTCATCAAAGCATCCGGTTTCAAAAATCCACTTTAGGGTAGAATAGTTCATTTGATTGCAATCAAACGATAAGCTCTCTTTATTTGAAGCCTTTCTTTTTAATATTTCAGTAGTAATAGTCAGGGCATCTTTATTTCGTGAACTCAAATGATTAAAAAACTCAAGTTTGTCGATTACAGGCTTAAGTATAAATAGAGAACAAAAATATAAGTTCTTATCATTAATTAAATTGGCCGCTTCTTCTGGATTTAATTTAACTAGATTATGAAATAAACCTTTCAACTTATCATTTCCATTGTTAAGTCGGACCCTATCTAAAAAGCTTAAATTATTTGTTTTGAAAACTTTCATTAGAAAGTAAAACTTCCTTTCACTAGTCAGGTATTGTATTAATTATCATATGCCAGGAATCTTTAGATGCGAATCTTTTCATTTTCCAATTTAAAACACCATTTTTCTACATAACCTTGTATTTTGTTCATATTTTGCTATATTTAAACAGGCAGTTTGTATAACCGATATCTGTTTATCATATATCGGTTCTTATTGTTTTTTTATTTTTATTATTCTTTTTATTAGATGGAAATTTATGCCTGTTTAAAGCTCTTTTTGGGTTACCATGTCCGGGCTGCGGAATGACACGGGCTTACATCAGCCTGATAAGCTTTGATATCAAAACAGCATTTTCAGTTCTTCTACCGCTTTCATGTATTGTTTATCCATCTCGAATATCAGTTTATTCAACATTTTATTCAAAGCCTTTTGCGTGGTAAAATCAAGTACCCCATATGAATGCATTTTCTGATCCTTCTGGAATTTAGCAATTGCCTTGAATGTCTTTTTGTCCAATTTCATATCCGGAGTATCAACATCATATCCGCTTAATTTTAATATCTTTTCTGCAATGTAAACATCCGTACCCTCGGAATTCAATGCAGGTTTGGTAGTTACTGAAAGCTTTTGAACATTAACTGTATCATGGTTATTTTCAACTATAATATCAGGAGTCAGCCCTACCTGGTCAATTACCCTGCCCTTTGGAGTTGTATACTCACCGATTGTAATCTTTGTCCAGCCTATTATTTCACTCTGTTTAGGAATTACCTGATGATTATTTATCAAGTCGTAAGCATTTATAAGTTTTACTCCAAGCTTTTCTTCATACTTTTTATATGCTTCCGGAGTTAGCATCGGAAACATAATCTGCACCTTTGACTTTCCGAATGTCTTTGTACCAACCAGCACCCCGGCTTCTGTATCCTGTATTGCTCCGGCAACCACTTCAGAAGCACTGGCACTCATACCGTTAACCAATACCACTAGTTTGTACTTTGTTTTCTTTAGATCTGAGTAGTATTCCTCATCTTCCACCTGCTCAGACTTAAAATCAAGCTTGGTTATAAGACCCTCCAGCACAAACTTTTTAGCAACCGCAACAGCTTGTTCCAACTCTCCCCCCGGATTATCCCTTAAATCTAAGACAATCTTTTTTATATTCTTTCCATCCATCTCTTCCAGTGCCTTAGTTAAGAATTCATCAGCATTACCGTTGAAAGCCTCCAGCTTTATATAGCCTATACCACCTCTTATTTCGTAAGAAACAGGAATTATTTTTATATGTTCCCTTTCAACCTTTACGTTTATTGTTCCAGGTTGGCCCTTTCTTAGTATTTCCAGAGCTACTTCAGTCCCTGTTTTACCCTTGATTAGTGCAACAGCCTCATCAACCGAAATTCCATCAAGGCTTTTTCCATCAGCAGCAACAATTTTATCTCCGGCAGCTATCCCTGCCCGTTCGGCCGGTGAAGAGTTAAAAACCTTTACAACCATTATATAATCATCTTCTTTGTTTAGCATAACTCCGATACCTTCATAATTTCCTTCCATTTCCTCAATATACTTCTTTGACTCTTCGGAATTATAATATACAGTATACTTGTCCATACTGTTAAACATGCCTTTTAAAGCGCCTTCAATCAATTGCTTGTCTGTCACTTCGCCCTTGTATTTTTCCTTTATCATATCCATGACACTTCTTAGGTACTCTAAGTCCTTATCTTCTTTGGACTGGACCTCTGCTGCTAATGCAGAGTATGAGAACAATAAGAAAGCAGCTACATATACAAGTATAATAACTTTAACTGTTTTATTCACGGTAATTCTCCTTTTCATTGATATAGATAGTAAAATTCCATATTTAATTTTAACACATAAATTTAAATCAGTGAAGTACTAAAGTATCGCTCTGCCCTGTCAGCAAGAATTGTGGCAATTACCTTATCATCCCCATATTTTTTTGTCATCTGCTTAGCAGCCCATACATTGGCACCGGAAGATGTTCCCACAAGAGTGCCCTGAACACGAGCTAAATCCCTTGCTGTCTGAATAGCATCTTCATCTGCTGCCTCTACTACCTCATCTATCAAGCTTGTGTCAAGAACAGGAGGAATAAAGCCGTCCCCTATTCCTTGAATTTTATGCAGCCCAGGCTCATCACCCAGTAATGCTGATACGTTTTTGGGTTCTACTGCAGTTACTATACACTGAGGGTTCCTTTCTTTCAGATACTTTCCAACACCACCAAGAGTCCCTCCGCTCCCTAATCCTGATACAAAAATGTCAACTTTTCCGTCTAATTGATTCCATATCTCCGGTCCTGTGGTCAAATAATGAATCTTGGGGTTATCAGGATTTTCAAACTGCTGAGGTACAAAAATTGAAGGATCTTCCTTTATACGCTGTTTTACCTCTTCCACCGTTCCCCCTATACTTTTTTCTGCAGGTGTAAGTACAAGTTCAGCCCCCAGAGCTCTTATTATCTTTTTTCTTTCTTCACTCATATTCTCCGGCATTACTATTATAACGCGGTACCCCTTTTGAATACCTATGAGAGCTATTCCAATCCCTGTGTTTCCGGATGTAGGTTCCATAATTGCCATGCCCGGCTTTAAATCACCACGTTTTTCCGCTTCTTCAATCATATATTTTGCAATACGGTCTTTGATGCTTCCACCAGGATTCAAGAACTCAGCTTTTGCAAATATATTTGCACTTGTTAACTTCTTTAGATTAATCATAGGTGTATTACCGATTAAATCAAGAACAGATTCTGTAATCATAGATATTAATCCTCTTTCCAATTGAACTCCTTTTTGGTCATAAAGCACTTCCTTTATAAATCTTTCTAATAGATATTATATGATTGTAAAAGATTTCTTTCAATAGCAAACTAAATACCTGCTGTAATTAATTCTAGCTTTTTAATGTAAAACATTACAATTTATTGTAATGTTTTTAGCTTAATTTTCCGATAAATATTTAAATAGGCATTTAAATACCGGAGCTACTCTGAATATTTTTGATTTCTCATAACTTACAAGGATGTAAGGTAAATTAAAAGCAAGGAGGAAACTATTATGAGAATTGAAAACTCTGCCATCTTTATGTCAAGTAAATCCAGCTTTGTCCAGGAGTACAGGCGTAAAGAATCCTTACTTTACTGGTCAGGCAATCAAAGAAGCCAGCCACAATCTGATCTCCAATCCAAGTCAATCCGGCCTGATATACTGGAACTGTCAGATGAAGCTAAAGCCTTACTTTCAAATTCAAATCTTTCTGTGAACGGGGTTTTGGACGATACTGTTACTTTTGAGCTTAGCGATAAGGACAAACATAAGATTATGCTGCTTCAAACTCTTATTGAAACCATGACAGGGAAGAAACTTAAGTTTCTAGTGCCTGAAAAACTGAAATTAAATAATAAGGAATTAAGTATAAATATCAATAATACCAAGGCTAATCCAAACTCTCAAACTGTACGTGGCTGGGGACTACAATACGATTTTCATGAATCATACTTTGAAAGCCAGCAAATGTCGTTTAAGTCTGAAGGGACAGTCCAAACATCAGATGGCCGTGAAATCAGCTTTTCTGTTGAACTGGCTATGAGCAGGCAGTTTTACTCTGAAAAAAACATCAGTATTAGAGCCGGAGATGCTGTTAAGATTGACCCGTTACTAATTAATTTTGATGGGGCTATACCTCAACTTACAGACGAAAAATTCAGTTTTGATATTGACTCTGACGGCAAATCAAAGCAGATATCCTTTGCTTCAAGTGGTAGTGGTTTCTTAGCGCTTGATTTGAACAGCGATGGAATCATTAATAACGGTGGTGAGCTCTTCGGTCCGAAAACCGGAGATGGTTTCTTAGAGTTGGCAGTATATGACGATGACAGCAACAACTGGATAGATGAAAATGATGAAATATATGATAAACTTCGAATCTGGACCAAGGATGAACAAGGTAATGACGTATTATTTGCCCTTGGGCAGAAGGGTGCCGGCGCTATTTTCCTTGGAAACGTCAGTACCCTGTTTGAACTTAAAAACCAGGAGAATACACTTAATGGGAGCATAAGTCAGACAGGTATATATCTTAAGGAAGATGGCACTGCGGGTACTATTCAGCATATTGATCTTGCAGTTTAAACAAAACATTTAAAATTCTAAAAATTCGGCAGGAGGAAATCTAATGTCCGGATACGGTTTAGCACTTGGCGGAGGTGGTGCAAAAGGCGGTTATCATATTGGAGTATGGAAGGCATTGTGCGAGCTAGAATTGGACTTTGAGATTTCCATCCCGGTTTACAATTTTTTTTACTTTTCCGTCTTCATTGAAATAAATTTCGGAAGAACCATACTTCCACAAATTCAAATTAAGAAAACTTGGCGTTCCCATAGCTTTTTTAACGTCTAATTTTGTAGAACCAAGTCTTATCGGTGGAGCACCATCTTCTTTCTTATATACAAAGACTTTTAAATTTCTACCGGTATTGTCCCAACCTTTAACTTGATTAATAGTGTCGAAGAATATCATTGAACTGCCATATTTCCAGACATTTTCTCCAACACCTGAAGGTTTTCCTAATATAGCTTTAACCTGCTGTTTTGATTTTCCGATTGTAACAAAGTTCTTTAATGGGTCTTCTTGTTCAGGTTTTTTATTTTCGGCAGCTGCAGCTGTATTTGACTGTTCTTGAGAAATATCTTTACTTTTATTATCAAAGGTTAAACCTATAAAAATTATAATTACCAAAAATAATACTGCAGCAGCAATCTTAACAATAATTGAAACCCTATCAGCCAGATTACTATCAGCTTTATAATCAAATTTACTTTTCAGTTCACTATAATAGTGACTTACTTCATCAAAACTTAAATTTCCATAACTCGTCCTGCCTGTATTTGATGAACTAGAGTTATATCCTGAGTTATCTGTATTGCTGCTGGTTGAATAAGATTTAGGCGTATAGTTATTGACAGTAGAATTGCTGGCTGTACGGTGATTACTGGGATAAATAGTGCTGTTAATGGTGCGAACCTTGCTTTGATTTATCATATTTATCTGCTTGTTAAATAGGTATTCATCAAAGTCTTTCTTCATATCTGGGTCAGATAATACATCATAAGCTTCATTAATTAGCGTAAACTGCTCTTCGGCCTGACGCTTGTCTGATATTTGGCATGTATCCGGATGAAATTTCTTAGCTAATGATCGATATGCATTACGGATGGTATCAGCACTGGCATAGTCTTCAACGCCAAGAATGCTATAATAATTTGGCCTGTTATCTGGCATAAGAAACCCTTTCCTTACAATAATTATCAGTTTATGGTTAACTCTTTATTATACTCATTTGTCTTATCGAACTCTCCAACTCTCTTAAATCAAAGCCTAATGCATCTGCCAGACGGCAAAATTTCAAATAGCCATTAAATGTATCTATATCATTGTTCTTCAGCGTACCTTTAGGTATATCTTTAAATGTTACAGGTATACTTCTGCTAGATTCAAAATCATTTAGTGTACTGATGTTATAACCGGTAATTGTGGAAAGTTTATCAAGAGTCAATCTTCTAAACGCTCTTCTAGTTTTTATCATTTCTCCAAACTTCATTTTAAACTACTCCTTTAAAATTAAAATGGTAATTAAATAATCAGCCTTACCTCGCCAAAATCTTCTATACTAAAGTGTACATGGTCTCCTGGGGTCCCGATAAACATATAATTTTTTGGTACATAACGAGTTCTGGATATATGATCAATTATCTCCGGTCCAAAATCTCCTTTAATCAGTTCGAGATCAACTCTGACATCCGGAAATGCATCATCAAGCCACTTAATATCATCCTTGAGAGTAGGCGGAATTTCTGATTCATCATTGTAAATATGAATAAACTTAATTCTCTTAGTTATTTCATTTTTCTTAACATATAACATTACCTTGATAAGATCAGCCCTACTATCACCTCTTGTAAAGTAGATTACTTTCAAATCCCTTATCCTGTTTATTTTGTGAATCAGATACTTGGAAATGTCATGGTTAAGCTGATTCATATAATCAAAAATATAATGAATCAGTGAAAGAGTATATTTTAAAATTCTCAATCTAATAAACATAAGTCCAACTATAGCAATAGTCGGAAGAAAATAGATTAAAAAGTAATTCACATAATCTGGATTGATAAACAGGGCATTACCCAAAATACCTGCAAAAGTGAACAAAAATGCAAAAATAACAGTAGGCCAGCTTGCAACATGGTTTCTTTTTAATTTTTTCCTTTTAACCTTCAGCAGCATATTACCTACTGCAAACAAGGTCATAACACCTAAAAACGATATAGTATAGACTCCAGCTAAAGTTAACAAATCTCCATTAGTAATTAATAATATTGACGAGCAAAGAATAAAAAACGTTAGTATAATTATATAGTTGGTATTTCTTTTCCCGGATTTTAACAAAAACTGTGGAAGGCATCTATCCAGCGTCATTCGTCTAACCAAACCGACAACTCCAACAAAGCTGGTTAAAACTGCTCCGGATAATACGAGAAAAGCATCTATGGATATCAGGATTTTAAGCCAATCAAATCCCATTGACTGTGCAACAGAAGATAATAAGTATTCCGTATTTTCAGCAATTTCTGATATCGGCATGACTCCTAGGGCTATAATTGCAATCAGTGGATTAAAAATGGAAACAGTAACCCACATGTTTCTTAATGTTTTAACAAATACTCCTGGCTTTTGTTCCTCAATAAAGTTAGCTGAAGACTCAAAACCTGATATACCCAATAGAGCAGCTGAAAAACCTAGGAATAATCCTATTAATAATTGGTCCGGATTAGGTAAACTCCAGTTTGATACTAGAATATCAAGGTGGAATGGCATATAAAAAATACCAATAATACTAAAAAGTAATAAGGTAATAATATGCAGAATGAATATTACTGTTGCAACCACTGCAGATTCGCCGATACCTATAATTGTGAGAGTGGCAAATGCCAGCATCAAGAGTATGGTTCCGGTTATTATATCTATTCCATTAACTAAGGTTGAAAAGTATGCAATTGCTGTCATGGCAGAAATGACCGCAGTTGCTATATAAGAAAGTATGGACATACAAGCTGCAATACTCGCTTTGAACTTTGATGTTGTATTAAGCAAACAGTTATAAGCGCCTCCGTTGAGAGGTAAAGCACTTCCAACTTCAGCATAAACTTTTTTATATAGATATAAAACAAATGCTACAATTATTAAGGAAATTGGCGCTAAGGCACCTGCATAAGCAATTGAAATACCGGCAACATATAAACAGCTTGAACTAATATCATTTCCGCATATACTTGTCGCAAGCAGCTGACCTAACTTTTTTGTTTTCTTTTGAGATTCTTGTTCTCTGATAGGCTTATAATGTTTTATATTTGGGCTTAAAGTAACCCCTAGTTGTGTTTGCATATTGAGAACTCCTTTCTCTTGTTCCAAATATATTATAATATAAACTTAAGTATAATAAAAGACTAAAGCTAGCAAGGTATGAATAAACTACAAAAACCGTGCAAAATTGCACGGTTTTTGTGTTAAGATCAAGCTTTTTTACATCTTAAATGGTCTGGCAGGAATAGATATATCGGCTAAAGCTTCAGAAGCTTCTGTATACGACCTTTCATCCACCGCAAAGTCACCCAGCGAAACCATACCGATAAGTTGATTATTTTCAACTACCGGGAGTCTCCTTATCTGGTCTCGCGACATAATCTTTGAAGCTTCGCTTACATCAGTTTCAGGTGTAACTGATGTAACCTGTGATGTCATAACATCCTTAACCATTGTACTTTGTGGTGTTTTACCATGAGCTACATTTCTTACAACTATATCCCTATCAGTAACTATACCTATCACTCCATTTTTATCGCAAACAGGTATTGATCCTACATTATGCTTTTGCATAAGTTGAGCTGCTTCAACTATAGTCGATGACGGGTTGATATATGCAATATTTTTTGTCATTATATCCTTAACTTTCAATCTAATCACCCTTTCAATTTTTATTTATAATATCTCCTTGTTGATGTAATTTAAACATGAAATTTACGTAATTTATTACGACAAAAGAAGGGTTCTCACTGTTACAGTCAGAACCCTTCTCTTGTCGTAAATTATATTTTTTTAGAATAATTTACTTCTTTTCAATAAGGATTTTGCCCTTCGTCTATTATAACCGGTAAGTAATCTTGGTATATATGCGAACATTCTATAAAACATAATTCTCATCTTCTTATTTCTTAGATAGGTTTCGGGCAGACGTCTGAATTGTGAATATTCATTATCTAATGTCGGCACCAAGCTCTGACTCGTTTCAACTCGTGTTGAGGTTGATCCTACTGATTCACTAATACCATCTTTAAAATTATAAGCCGGAGTTTCAGAAAAATTATTTGTTGAAACATCTGGTATATTAATACCGGCTGAACCTAAATCATTACTAATATAAGTATCAGTTTCAATAACTGTTGATTTCTGTGCTTCTTTTGAATATTTTTTCTTGCTTACTTCATAAGAATAATTCTGATATGAGTTATTATCCCAATTATTCCAGTTATCCCTTAGACAGAAGTTTAATGTATCTGCCATAGTCAGTAGAATTTCAGCTTCAAATCCATACTCTTTTTTTGTCATCTTTATTTCGCTTAAATTTTCCCATAGAAGTCCAAACCCTAAATGTACGTATACTTCTTCGGCTCCCTGGTTAAAAAGAAAACCATTATAAATCAATTTAGCCGTTTCTCCCTGAACTAACGTTGATTGTTCTATAAACACACCGTTTTCCATATACATATGCATCTTCTCCTTTAAATTTTAAATTACTTTTGAAAATATATAATATTTTGTCAATTCAGGTTATGAATATGTTATTATGTTTACATAATATTCTATATTTTACTTCACCATTTATAATATACCAAAATTTTAAATATGAAAAGAGCTTATTCTAATTTTTTTAGTATTTTTATGTAATATTTTAGAAATTTAATTATTTATGGTTATATTTGAAAAAAATCAGTTTGCATTAAAAGCGGATTTAACCAATTCTAACAGATGAATGTAAAGTTTTAGTTTAATTGATGTTACAATAGCTATCTGCATTACGATTATAAAAGGTATTCCATATTTAAAGCTTACATGCTTTGTTTTATGTCTAAAGCGGTACATTCCAGCAAGAGATCCTATAGAACCTCCCATCAGAGATACTATCAATAAAGTCTTCTCTTTGACCCTCCACTGGCCATTTTGCGCACACCTTTTGTCGTACCACATCATTGCATAACCAACTAAATTAATAACGACTAAGTATATTAACAACCCCTTAATAGCATTTAACTGCATTACATCAGGCATGAATTAGCCCCCTCACTTCTGTCAATTTTTCATTCCAATACGTTTTTCAGTATTGTGTTGGTCATTAAGGTCTTTAAGGATATGCTTAACCAAATCTGTGCACCCATTAGGTTTACGCACAATACTTGTACTCTCTTTCATCTGTTCTAAAATACTTTTATCGCCAAGTAGTTTAGTTAATATCTTAACTAACTGGTTAATATTCGATGCATGGTGTGCACATCTTTTATGAACCAAGAATTTTGTATTCTCATTTTCCTGGCCCGCGGGAGAACCATATACAATTAATGGTACTCCTATGTTTAATGCCTCGGTAGTAGTAATGCCGCCTGCTTTCGAAATTACTACATCTGAGCCTTTCATTACTTCATGCAGGTTATCAACAAATCCAAATACATTTATCCTATCTCTATACTTCTCTGTCGCTATTTCAAGATTTTCTTTCAAGCTTTTATTCTTACCGCAAACGATAATAAACTGAGCCTCTGGTTTCATGGAATAAAGTGTTCTGCAAGTCGAGTCCAAATTTGTCAGTACACCATTTGCACCGGCAAGTAATGTAACGATTGGTAATTCACTATTAACTAAACCATACTTATCCCGGAAGAGATTCATATCAACAGTTTCACATTCAATACATACAGGTATGCCGGTAACTATAATTCTTTCAGGCGCTACGCCCTGTTCGGTCATCTGCTCTTTTATACTTTCACTTCCAACAAAATACTTTAAAACACCAGGATCTATCCACTGGCTATGTATTCCGTAATCTGTAATAACGGTATAACATGGAATTTGAGTTTTACCCTTCTTATAAAGAATTGGCATTGCTAATACAGGATAAGTATTTATTACAACATCAGGCCTAACTTCTTCCAAGTATTTTTTTAAAGTTTTCTTTCCAAACATGCCAATTAAATTATTTAAATAAAAGTTGCTTCTGATATCTTTTGTTGAATAATACAGGAATCCGTATAACTGTGGTATTCTTGAATAGCACTTTAAATACATTTTTTTTATAATATTATTTATTATAGGATGTGCCTGCTGAAACAAGTTAATTATAGTTACTTCAGCCGAAGGTTCTTGTCTTTTTAGTTCATTTGATATACTTGCTGCAGTCTTAATGTGCCCATCACCATAGTTAGCAGTAAGTATAAGTACTTTCTTTATCTTCATAAGTTAACTCCTTTAATATTTTCAAAACTATTATAAAACAAAGCTCAATTTGTGTCATTATGCTTAAGAATTCCCCTGTTATTAATTATTAAATAAAATATCGATAGTACAAATATTATTATACCACTGACATTAAAAGAAAAGTGGAAATTAAATCTATTACTAATCAGACCTCCGGCTAGTGAACCTAAAGCTCTACCAAGACCTTCTATGGTGGAAAACCCTCCCCACATTACCCCCTTATTCTCTTTTCCTATATTATTTGACATTATTACATTCCATGATGGTAGTACTGCTGAATATGAAATACCTATAACCAGCCCAAAGATAAATACTGCTATAGCAGATTCTAGATTACCCATTCCAATTATTGCAACAGATGTAAATAGCAACCCAAATATGAAGAGTCTTTCAACTCCTACTCTTTTCGCATACGCACCAAAAACTATCATGGAAATTACTGTTACTATACCTAATACGGCAAGAGCAATACCATACTGATTTTTAGATAGCCCAATAAAATCAGGATTAGTCAGATATATGGGTATTATGGGTGCTAAAATTGTTATACTTAGTGTTTGCAACAACATACCTGGAACCAGATATTTCGCATTGGTAAATTCTTTTAATATGGAAATAGGTGATTTTGTAACTTCATTACGTTCTTTTGATTTGATTCCCTCCTTAATTAGTAACCCAATAAGTACACAAAACACCCATAATATAATAATTATATTTAACGCAAATGAGTAGCTCTTTGTTATTAAGAAGTTTACTAAAACCCCTCCCAACCCCAGTCCGGCCAACCATGCAGAGTAAACTATTCCCATGCTTAAAGCCCGCTTCTCTTCGGGAAATGTTGTTATATATCCAAGTACAATCAACCATACAGGTGCAAAACCTAGTCCGTTTAATGCTCCATCAAGGATTAGTAATACCGGAGAATGTATAAACTTTAAAAGATATAATGATACTAGCGACATTATCAAGCCTGTCACTAAAACAACTCTATTATCGAATCTATCTAATATCCACCCTACCCCAATCTTTGAAAGTGTTTCGGCCAGAAAATACGCACAAATTATTGCTCCAACTATTGCAACAGAATATTTTAACATGTTATCAGAGTATAGTGGTATAAAGTTTAAATATGCTCCTCGAACAAATTCCGTGAGAAATATCAACAAAGAGAATTTTATCACTGCCTTTTTTTCTGTAATGTTATTTGAAAGATTATCAATAATCTTCATCTGTTTTCTCTCCAGATACATTTCATATAAAGTATTATTTGTTTATCATCTGCATTACATTCAAATTATGATTCTTTATTAGTAAATAAAAAGCTAAATACCTTTAGCTCTAAATAGACTAACTATTCTTCACAATGCCATAAACGTTAATTATAGTAATTTAACCTGAATTTATTACTAATTCTCAGATTACTATAATACACATTTAAAATCAAGATTATTTTTATCCGATGACTATCACCGCTGTTATATAGGAAGCGAAAAAGAATTTACAAAACGTTTCAAGAAGTAATTACTTTCAACATGTAAATTCTTTTTCACTTTTTATATAGATAAGATAAAGTCAATACTTGATAGGTTAAATCAGTCCGGTCTAATAATAATTCTTCCTACTACTTCCCTTGCTCTAGGTACAATCACTCTATTAAAATGGTCAAGCAAGCGCAATACACTTTCACCTTCCCAGTTAGCACCTAGAAATTCACTTGGCAGAACAGGATCTACTTTCATTATTTCCGTAAAGTCGTGAATAAAGCTATGGCAAAAAGTAATCAACTTTTCATCTTCAGCAGTATCCCAGGCATTTAATGCCGCTGAATGCTTGACTGAAAATTCTTGATATTTCTTTTTTAGTCCTTCTATATCCCATAATTTATTTAATAGTTTGGTATTATTCTGATAAGGACATATCTTAGCCAAAAAAACATTGACATACTGTTCTAAGTTTAGGTCTTCAATTCTTGATTCAAGTTCCCTTGATAAATCAAATGGATGAATAAAACAATCACGGCTTAGCTGGCCAAACCCAAGTTTTTTAAGAAGATTAATCAATATTTTACGTTTTTCCATAGAAGCAGGAATTTGAGCATTTACAAGACACCAATAGTTATTCCAACCACTTTTTTTTAATGATATTTTTTTCCAGAAATTATGTTTTATATCTTTCCACTCTTCTATTCTTGACAGCCCAGCTTCCTTAATTTCGTAATAAACCTTATTCTCTTCTCTCACATTCTGAACTAAGCCAGCCTTTACAGCTCTTGACAGACCCATTCGAATGGCGGTTTCATTTTTATTGAAGGGTTTTATAAGATTAAATATTTTCTTTAGTGAAACCCTTGTGATTCCTTTGGGCATGAAAAATGAACTAAATAGAAATATTACTACGCTGGAAATTGCGTCACTTTTCTTGATTAATACAGTATTTATAACTATCACTCCTTTAAATGAAAACCTTCAGGTGATTTTCACGGCTATTTATGATGGTGTGAGTTATGAATACATATCTAAAGTTAAGTTTATTGTACTCTGACTGGTGCGATTGCTCCTGTGTTCATGATGACGCATTTTTATTATGTTAGAATATTCTCCATAAAAAGAAAAATTCCTTCTAATAAGGAATTTATTAATTAAGAGCTTATAAATAACTGTAAACTATTTAGTATGTCTTAGCTCTATTATTCTTTTTGCTATTGGCCTATCTGCAGGGCTTATATCATATAATTCAAGCTGTTCAGGAGAAACCCAGGCAATCTCTTCATGGTCGTTAAGTCTGATTAGTCCTGATACCCATTTTGCAAAATATGCACTTAGTTCAATTGTGAAATCATAAAAACTGTAAACATTTGTCATTATAAATTGTCCTATATTTATATGAATTGAAAGCTCTTCTTCAATTTCACGCCTTAAACATTCTTGCGGAGTCTCACCGGGTTCTATTTTCCCTCCCGGAAACTCCCATCTGGATTCAGTTGGATTATCGCTTTTTCTTTTTGCAATTAGTAATTTACCACCCTCTTCAATCACTGCCGCAACAACTTTCTTCATTATAACCACCAACCTCTCAATTCAGCTTTTTTCAGGCAAAACAACATCGAAACGCTTGCGGGTTACCTTTTGATTAATTTCATGATAATCAGGTTCACTGTTTATACTCCATATATCATTAGTTTTATTATACAATATATTTCTAGCAGCATACAATCCTGTCATTATTGAGTGATCCATATTGTTGTAACGGTATATTCCATATCTTCCTACCGGCTGGATATTTTTAAATCTCGTTATTTCACTCTTTATTGCATTAAGATGTTCCTCGTACCCGGTAAAGTAAACCGGATAAGCTTTCGGGACTCTAACTACATATCCATCAACGGCATATTTCTCTTCTACTAGTCCAACCTTTTCAATTTCCATTAGGGCTATTTCTTTAATTTTTTCATCAGGTAAACACCAAAACTCGTCGTCCTCGGTACAGAAATACTCCAATCCCAGTGCAGTTTTTTTAGAGTCACTAACCATATGCTGGCTCCAGTTTTTGAAATTTTGCACCCTGCCTAGTTTCACTTCCGGAGAGTGAACATATATCCAGTTATCAGGGAAAATTTGTTCTTTATCAAATATTATATCTACATTGATTAAACTCCTGTATCCAAGGCTGTCAGCAGCTTTAATTATTGTTTCATCCAAGCTGGGTGTCATAACTTTAACCAATTCAGTTAGAGGCATACTTGATATAAAATCGGTAGCTTCCGCTATGCTTTCAAAGTTTTCGCTATCTACATATCTAATGCTTTTCACTGTATATCCATCTCTCTCAATACGTGTTACTTTACAGTTCTTATGAATCTTACCACCTAAGGCCGTTATGATTTTTCCCATTTTTTCATACATCATTCCCGGACCATACTTAGGGTACATGAATTGATCTATTAACGTTTTGATATCATTGTTTTTGGGTTTAAATAAGGCATTGCATACTGCTGAATATAATGATAGCCCTTTTATTCTTTGTGCTGCCCAATCAGCGCCAATGCTATTGCATGGAATGCCCCATACTTTCTCTGTATATGTCTTAAAGAACATCGAATATAACTTTCTGCCAAATCTGTTAGACACCCAGTCTTCAAATGAGTTTTCTTCCTTGACCGGCACTATTCTAGATTTCACATAACTTACCATGACACTTATTGTATCAATCAATCCCATATTTGATAGTGCATTTAAAGGTTTAAGCGGGTAATCAAAAAACTTATTTTTATAATAAATTCTGGATAATCTTGGGGTCAGTACAAAGTCATCTCCCAACGTCTCAGACCATAGTTGGTTAACCTCGTCAAACTTACTGAAAAACCGGTGACCCCCAAAATCAAAATAGTTCCCATTATAGTTTAGTGTTTTACTTATACCGCCAACCATTCTATCGGCTTCAAATATTTCAACCTCCACCTTTTCTTTTGCAAGCTGTAATCCAGCAGCCAAGCCTGCAGGTCCTGCTCCTATTATTATAACCTTTCGACCATTCATATGTATCCCCTCTCCTGTTTAGAAACAGTTTTATCGATTGATTATTATTGCCAATAAAAATATAAATATCCATTATTTATGAAATTAAATCAAATAAGGAATGATGAAATAATAAA
>DHFP01000078.1:0-606 GCA_002402315.1 Clostridiales bacterium UBA4821 | reverse complement strand
AGTATTGACGAAAAATAGCCAGTTTAAAATCGGGAATTTCTTATTTCATCATTCCTAAATATTAATGGCCAACATATGGAATATTATTAAGAAATGATGAAATAAGAAAAAAAAGAATAATTGGGAAAATGGTGAAAGAAATGAACTTACAAAATTCTTCATGCAAATCAAAATATCTCGAATTGATAGAAAAGATTGATAGGAACATATTTTGGGTCCTATTTGTGGGAATTGTTATAAGAATTGTTTATTATCTTTCAATAAATCAAGATATTATATACTACAGTGATTCATGGACATACCTGAATTGTGCAAAAGTTATGGGAGAGAGATTCTATATAGATGTATATAGGCCACCTGTCTATCCTTTGGTATTACTCTTGTGTGCACTTGTTTTTTCATGGGATAGGTTCTTTATTGGACTAATAATTATTCAGGTATTTCTCTCTATGATTAGCACAGTTTTAATCTACAAAATCGGATTAATAATATCTAATAATAAACCAGTAAGCTTGTTAGCCGCACTGGTTGTAAATATAAGTATAAGTACTTTTGGCTGGGACTTCATGATCATGAGCGAGAATTTTTCAATATTCTTAATAACTT
>DHFP01000247.1 GCA_002402315.1 Clostridiales bacterium UBA4821 | reverse complement strand
ACCCACTCAATGTTGTGGAGATCCCCTTTTTTATAGAGATATTTAAAATTGAGATCATAAAGAACGATTATTTCGGTTCTGCAGAAAACGAATCTAAATCAGCATCAATAAGATCAAAAAAGCAAATGTATCCAATGTCTGATAGTATAATTTAAATTATTGCTAACTTGGATATTTGTTCGAATTTAGATGATTTCTACAGAGCCAATCTTTCATGTTAGGATTTATTAGTACTCACTATTAAATACAAAATTCGCCTCTTCAAAAGGTTCTTGCTGCTCATTCATATATATAGCGAGCTTTACGGTCTTCAAAGTTGAGTTTATGGTTTCATTTTGTGATATAGGAATTCTATCAGGTAGCACGTCTCTTTTAAATTTGAATATTTCTCCACCATTTACAGTAACATTAAAGTCATCTTTATGTTTTTCGTCATAAAATGTGCTGATTGAATAATTATGGCTTACTGTATCATTATTGATTAGCATCACAGATATCTTGGAGTAATTTCCAAGAAATTCATTGTAAAGATCAATCCTGTTTATTTCAGACAATGGCTCAGCAGAGGTGCTAGATAACCCAGAGAAAACATTTTGGAATAACATTAAAAGTAGAATTGCAAGAAATAAAAGAGATAAAATGTAGTACATTCGCAGTTTATTTCTTTCCATTTAAAATACCTGCCATCTTTTTACGCATCCCCAAGTAAACTACACTTGTCACAATCAAGAAGACAGAAGAAGCAACTGGGAACTCTGGCAATATTCCCGGGCACACAATTGTATCTTGTCCTACCCCTACTATATGCCCAGTCCCTTCACTACCAGAATATTCAGTAATTTCGATGGTCCATGTTCCTCCTGAATTTGGAGGATCAAATAATGACGTATATTTTCCATCGATCTTTTGTAAGAGTTCAATATGGGAGATTGTGTTGTTTTGATCCTTCCATACTATTTTTAAAGACAGACCATATGAAGGTGTTGAATTTATAGTTAATTGGCTACAATTTTGACCTAATGTGTAAGTGTACACAGGAGCTGGTAAAACATTTGTTGGTTGGTAATAAATATTATTGCTGGGGTTGGAATCAATACACATCCCACAAATTGTGACATTATTATATATATCATATAATATAGGAACGGAATATCCTCCGGTCTGGGGATTCATAGTTGTATCATTATCTGTAGGCGCGTTTAGAGAAACATTCGTCACAACTGTAACAGATTTAGTTTCACCGGGTGACAATGCACCAACATTGTAAATAATATCGTTCCCGTTAATTGTATACGAATCTACAGACGTTGAAACAAAAGACAACCATGGACTAAGCTTCTCTGTTACAAGAATCATATTTGTAACATTGCTATCCCCATTGTTTCGAATAGTGAGATTGTATGTAAGCTGCTGTCCCTGAACTACAGGATCCGGATTGTCAGTTTTTATAACTGAGATATCATTAATCTCAGTGAAAAACTCGTTTACGCCCGCTACATTAATAATAGGGATATTCATAGCACCAATATTTATGGTGTCACCAGCGCCGGTTTTAGCACTTACGAACCTACTCGGTACATTCCCAGTGGAGCCGGATGGAATATTTCGCTTCAGAAACACCCATAACTCAACAACAATTCTATCACCTTTGTCAAGACCTGATATCTGGAATGTACTACTGATAGATTCACTGTCTTCACTACCTTGTAGAGTAGAAGTATATGAATCAACTTTAGCATCATTTCCTGTATCTATTGTAACGGCCTCAGACGTATCAACAAAAGCGCAATATACTTTATATTGTGGGTCGAAACCAAAGTTAGAACCAGAAGTTGTGTAGGTGTTGAATTCAGTGGTAAATTGGATAACCCCACTTTCATCTGTTGTATCGCCATTCACTGTGATTTCTACTTGGAATGGAACAATTTCCCCAAGAGCTAGATTGCGTGGGGCTAATGAGGTCACAGCATCAGTAGCTAAAGATACGGGATCATATAATACAGCATGTGGCAGTATCGTGGAACCGTCATATCTTCCCGCAGTTCCTGGACAATCAATATAATCTGCAGTATATTTTATATATGTAGGTTTATAATTGCCATTATTTATAGCCGGATCAGAAGCGTACCATTTTATAGAATATGAGTTTTTCCCAGCCTGCGCTTCGAAAGTCATTATACTAAGCAAAATACACATGGTCAGCATTAGTAAGATCATTTTTCTGAAATCTAGGCTGCTAGACAGAACTTTTTTAAAATGTGATTTTCTAAAAGGTGTATGCATTTTCATCCTACCCTCCCTATGATTAAAGCAACCTGAGTGAACACCATACCAATGAATATAACGAACAGTATTCCTGACAATTTACCGAACCTTGTACGCAGGTTCCCTCTAAATTTAAATGATTTCTCAGAAAGCGAGGGTTCTGTCAGTTCAAGAAAGATCAATAATGAAATAAGGACAATCGAGAAGATCATACTTACATTGAGAGTTGCACCATTGCCAACTCCCTGTTCATAGTATGACATTGTAGTCATATAAGTCATGACTGTTGTGGAGAAAGTTGCAAAGCTCACAAAACTGCTCCAGACCTGCGGCGGGTATGCAGGTAGTGCCACATATTCATCATGACTCTTTCCATTCATATTTGACTTTACTAAAAAGGTAACTTGTTCTCCCTTTTCCAGAGGATTTACATAAGTATATTGATATTTTTTATTTGACAAGGGAGCCAGTTTAGTTGCACCTTCTATCATCAATTTCCCATTGGCATATAGCTCATAATCAGTTGAAGTTGAATGAAGGGACGGATTATTTAGATTGAAAGTAACAACTAC
>DHFP01000246.1 GCA_002402315.1 Clostridiales bacterium UBA4821 | reverse complement strand
TGAAAACCAACTTCAACGCAAGGCCCGTACACCACAGTAAGGAAAACCGTATCATTGCACACTTTATGATTTGTTACACCGCATTATTAATCTACAGATTACTAGAATGCAAATTGGACCAGTATGGTTCGCACTTTACAACAGATAACATTCTGGACACATTGAAAAATATGAATGTATCGAACACGCAGGACATGTACTATACAGCGGCATACCGAGGAAGCCAGGTATGTACGGCATTGAACGGTCTGTATGGCTTAGGATTGGATAAGAAATATTACCAACCAAAGGAACTGAATAAAAAAATTAAAAAAATTTTATAAGAGCATTCCATACAACATTTTTACATACCAACAAACAGGAGCGAAACCGCTGTTTAAGCCAGTTTCGCTCTTTTTTTTATACTTCAACTGTCAAATAGAGGATTATACTATGGAACAGATGTTCTGTAAATAGTTTTTGCAAACATTTGTTCGTTTATTGAGAAGCGTCCCCAGATTCGCAAATTTTTCGCAGGGATTTTTTGATGTAAAATCCCTGTTTAATATGTTTTCAGCCACCGGTAGATTATGATTTGAGTCTGTTGTCTGGGGCTTAAATTTCTTTGCGGTCTTAGACTTAAGTCCGCTGGCTTTCATTAACCGATGTACTCTGCCTTCACTGGCTTTCATATCCTCCGGCAAAGCTTTGGTTATGCGTTTGTAGCCATATATTCTATGCTTCTTTTCATAAATTTCTTTTATCTTTTTAAGAAGCTTTTCGTTTTCCTGCTTCCGTTTGCTTTCAGGTCTACTTTGCCATGCATAAAAGCCACTACGCCTGACATCAAGCACTTTACACATGTTTTTAAGTTTAAATTTTTCAAGGTTCTGTCTTATAAACTCAAACCGTTTTACTTTTGGTTCTTTGCAAAGTAGACCGCCGCTTTTTTTAGTATCTCTAGTTCCTCTTTTAAATCTATGTTTTCTCTTTTGAGGCGGCGTAATTCCTCATCTTCTGGTCTAAGCTTTCCACTCCCCGGAAATGCATTCTCATTATTGATTTTGTAATCCTTTATCCAGTCATTCAGCGTTGTGAAATGTATTCCCAATTCTGCTGCTACATCCATTGTTTTTCGTTTACCTTCAATTACCATTTTTACTGCTTGTTCTTTAAAATTTTTATCATACCTTTTTTGACTCATACTTACTGACCTCCTCTTTGACTTTTATTATATAGTCATTTCGGATGTTCATCAATTCGAAGTAAGGTCACACTTATCATTTAATCTAAGTAGTATAATCATAAAAGTAATAAACTAATAGGATACAAAGATTACTATAATTATTCTACATTTTTAGAATAATTCCTTTTAGATGGAAAAGAGCAAAAATAAAAAGACTATTAGCATTAGCCAATAGTCCAGAATTTAATTATCGATATTTATATTTCTTTTAGAGGCTCGATTCCTAATAGTCTCAAACCATTATGAAGTATAGTTTGAGTCACTTTTACAACAGCCAGCCTTGCATGCATTAATGTTTTATCATCTGTAATAATTGTATTACTGTGATAAAATGAATTAAATGCTTGAGCAAGGGTCATTATTGATTTAGCTATAATTGAGGGTTCGTTTTTACTCATTGCAAGTAATATGGTATCTGGAAACTCATATGCAATTTTAAAAATATCTATAATACTGTCATCTACTATTACAGAATAGTCTATCTTACTACTTACCTCAACTTTTGCCTTATCAAGAAGGCTGCAAATTCTTGCATAAGTATACTGCAAATATGGACCGGTCTCACCGTTGAAATCAAGTACCTTGTCTAGTGAGAATACGGTGTCCTTATAGCTGGTATCGGATAGAAAACTGAAAATCATTGCTCCTACGGCTATTTTTTCTGCTGCTTCATCTTTGTTTTTTAAAGTGGTATTCTTATTTTCAATTATGAACTTAACTTTTTCGACTGCTTTGTTTATTACATCTTCGATGAACACAACATTTCCAGTACGGGTTTTTATTGTTCCGGTTTCAAGACTGACCATTCCAAAGCCGACATGAGCAAGATTGCTGTACCAATCATAGCCAAGGAGCTCGATTACTTTAAACCATTGTTTGAAATGCAGGTTCTGCTGTACAGCAACCACGTAGAGTGCCTTGTCAAAATTATATTTTTCTTTTCTATCCAGGGCAGCGGCTATATCCCTAGTAGCATACAGTGAAGCGCCATCACTTTTCTTAATCAGGCAAGGAGGCATGTTATCCTGTTCCAAATCAACTATAAAAGCTCCTTCGCTTTGGCTTAAGAGATTTTTGGATTCAAGAAGCTTTACTACATTATCTACTTTATCATTGTAATAGCTTTCACCGACAACTACATCAAATTTAACGCCAAGAATATCATATAGTTTCTGGAACTCCTCCAGACTTTCAGCCTTAAACCAATGCCATAGTGAAAGAGCTTCGTTGTCTCCATCTTCCATTTTCTTAAACCAGGCTTGCGCTTCGGTTACTAGAGATGGGTCTTTTTCCGCCTCATCATGAAATTTTACATAAAGTGAATATAAAGCTTTTATTGGATTATCTTCAACTTCCTTCTTATTTCCCCACAGCTTGTACGCTACAATTAATTTACCGAACTGTGTTCCCCAATCGCCCAGATAATTGATTCCGATGCAGTCATACCCACAAAACTTGTAGATATTATAAAGTGAGTATCCGAGAATGGTTGCCTTGAAATGCCCTACATGAAAGGGCTTGGCTATATTCGGAGACGAAAAGTCAATTGTTACTTTTTTGCCACCTCCGATTAAGCTTGACCCGTAGTCGTAGCCCTTGGCTAGAATAGTTTCAAGTACGCTTTCGAAATATACGGTTTTCTTAATAAACATATTCAAATAACCGTTCAGACTGTCAACACATTCAAGGTAATCCGGCAAATTCCCCTGAATTTTAAGTGCCAATTCATCAGCAATAGCCTTGGGTGGCTTTTTTAATAGTTTTGACAACTTAAAGCATGGAAGAGCATAATCTCCCATGTTTTTTTCCGGGGGAACTTCGATTATTTTCAGCAGGTCATCTTCACTTAAAGGAATATCCAGATTTTTTAACAACATTGTTATTTGGTTTTTAAAATCTACAACATCTTGCTTTTGCATTTAAATACCTCCTATCAGCATATATTTTAAACATCAATTCCGACATTATTTAAAGGAATACATAAAATCTTTTCCAATCAAAGCAATTGCCCAGATACTTTTCTGATAGAAACACATATATCCATTATACTAGAATTTCCTAAATTTGCAAATATAAAAATAGTTTTATTACCCGGGCATTTTTATATATTAAAGATTAAATTAATCAATCTACTATAGGCTTTATGATAAATATAATAAAAGTAAAACAAATATAACAGTAATTAATTGCTAAATCAAGTTAATAATATTTTAAATTATAATTGAAGTAATTATTGGATGTGGTATAATTTTAATATATTTGCATTTGACAAAACATATACACTTTTTGAGATGAGAAGAGTCTCTAATATTATTCTATACTCTATTGCTAGAGAGACAATAATAGTAAAACCGAAGAGGAGGGTTAGCTCAGTAATGATAATGGGACTATGTGTATTACATATAACAAATGAATGTAATCTGAAATGTAAGCATTGTTATGCATCAGCAGGTACTAAGCTTACCAATGAACTAACATATGAGGAAATTGTAGGAATAATTAATCAGTTAGAAGAGTTGTCAGTTAACTACGTAACCATTAGTGGCGGAGAACCTTTTAAAAGGCCGGAGCTTTTTGATATTATCAAATATATTGTTTCTAAAAAAATGCACATCATGATTACATCCAACGGAACACTATTGAATGATTCAAATTTGGAGAAGGTTAAAAAATTAGGTGTTGACAGCATTCAAGTTTCTTTGGATTCTCACCTGAGAGAAGTAAATGATCACTTCAGGGGAGTTCCAGGAGCATTTGACAAAGCTGTTAGAGGGATAGAGCTATGTAAGAAGCATGGCATTAAAGTTAGTATTATGTCGACTCTCTCGTCTATAAATAAGAATAGCATCAGGGATATTATTGAATTTGCTGTAGGACTAGGAGTTGATGGATTTGCAATGGAGCGTTTCGTTCCGGAAGGAAGAGGAGAAAAGGCTCGTGATTTATCAATTTCTCCACTAGACTTAAAAAATTGCCTTGAAATTTTGGACGAATACCAAAGAAAGAGAGCTGATTGTATTTTCACTACAAATGATCCTTTGTTTTTATTTGTTGGTGATAGGCACAAATATATACACAGTTTATATAAAGATAACAAGGAACTGTGTGGAGGCTGTTCTGTGGGCAAAATGGGTTTTATAGTTTCCCCTGAGGGTAATGTTGCTTTATGTACTCGCTTTTATGTCGATATTGGGTCGGTACGGGATAAGTCCATTAAAGAAATATTAGAAGAAAGTGAATTAAATAAGACAGTATGTAATAGAAATTTGCTTAAAGGAAAATGTGGAATTTGTAAATATAGAAACTTATGTGGAGGTTGCCGGGGATGGGCATTTAGGGAAACCGGAGATTTTCTTGCTGAGGATAGCCTATGCTGGTTAAGTAAAGAAGAAATTTCCGAGTAGTTTCAAGTATTAGGCTTTGGGGGGAATATTATGGAAAATTTTATTCCAGAGGGTCCACTGATGGTAGGCTGGGACATTACCAGAATGTGCAATTTAAGATGTAAGCATTGCTATGCCAGTGCCGGGAAACGACATCCAAGAGAATTCAGTTTTAATAAAATTAAAGATACAGTTGATGAATTAGATGAGTTAGGTACTGTTATGATTGCAATAGCAGGGGGGGAACCTTTTATGAGAAAGGATCTTGCTGATATTGTTTCATACATTAAGGGCAAAGGTATAGAGGTATTTCTCAATACAAATGGTACGCTAATCACTAAAGATAGAATAGAGAGACTAATTAATGTCGGTCTAAGGCATATTGAAATATCTATTGATGGGCTGGAAGAAGATCACGACTTTATTAGGGGAGAAGGCACATTCAAGGCAGCTTTAAGAGGTTTTGAAATATGTAAAGAAATGGGGCTTGAAGTTGGAATCATGTCAACATTATTCAAGCATAATTTTCATAAGGTTTCTGAATTAATAGATTTTTTTTATAATAAGAGAGCAGTTGGAGTAGGATTTCTCAGATTTATTACCTCAGGGCGAGGGAAGCAGAATAGGGACCTTTGTCTCGAACCAGAAGAAAGAAAAAAGGCAATCGAGGATGTTTATCGAAAGAGAATGCAGTATGGCGAAAAATTTTACTTAAAAATTGAAACCCCGCTTTCCTATCTGGTAGCAAAGGAGTATCCAGAACTATTAAATAAGCATCAATATTTAAATATAGTAGATCGAAGTTGTGATGGAGGTATTACTTCATGTCAGATTTTATATGATGGAACAGTAACATTCTGTCCACAGATGAATATGGGGAATTACAATCTTTATAATCATAATATGAGGTTTATCTGGAAAAATGATAAATATTTTAATGAGTTAAGAACAAGAAAAGTCAAAGGAAAATGTAGTAGATGTGAATATGGCAGGAAATGTGGAGGATGCAGAATAGAGGCATTTCTAAAAACTGGTGATATACTGGAAGAAGATCCGGGATGCTGGTATGAATGTTAGGATATTAAAGGGAGAGCTAACTAAATGTTTCCTTTATTAGGGATGTATTTTTACATAAATGATGAAGATGGAGATTTGAATATCTACAAAAAGGTCTTTAAGCAGTTTTCTGAGTTGTGGGGTTCAGACTTGCATTTGTTTGGAGAAAACATATTCTCCTACAAATATTTAGAAGATTTATTAGCTTATCTGAATAATCTATGCTTTAATACTATTTCAAATAAATTACTTGACTTGTGCAAATTTGAATCC
>DHFP01000197.1 GCA_002402315.1 Clostridiales bacterium UBA4821 | reverse complement strand
CTTTATTTTCACTGACCATTATGGTTTTCCCTGATTTTTTCAGACCTTCTTTAAGTAGGAACAACCTATTGGAATTCCTGCTGATTTTTCTTAACCCGTTCATCATATGGCAGCCCCTCTTTTCTCAGGAGACTGCTTGGATTTACTTTTATCTGTTTCCTTTTGAGATAATTGTGTATCTTTAATAATATCATCTACTATATGCATTATACCCTTTGAAAAGTTTTTGCATTTACGGGATTCAACTGCTGTAAACCCTGTATTCTGAGAAGGTAAAACCTCATCGTCCTCCGGGATTTGCACTAATATTGGGATATTAATATAACCACTGATATCAGATTTTGAAACAGAGGTCTTTTTAGGAACCCTGTTTATGACAAGTTTGAGCTTTGCAATATCTACGCCCATCATATTTGTATTTTCAATCAGGTCATATGTCTTAGCTACCACAGTCATATCGAATGTAGTTACAATGTAAGATTTTGTTGAAACCTGCATTGCCACAAGCATGGGATCAATTTCCAGGCTGCCTGTATCAATTATAATAACCTCAAATATCCTTGCCAATCTTCCAATTATCCTTTCAGCAACCTCTGCTGTTATCATTTCAGATTCTGCAGGAATTTTTAGGCTTGGTAGAACAGCCAAACCCGTAGGATGATTTTCAAACGATGATTCAGTTTGGTGGTAGTTGCCCTTAATAACATCTTTTAAATCCTTATCAGTAACTATGTGAAGAACATTGAGCAGATTACCGTTTTCTATGTCAAAATCAACAGCTATAGCCTTGTATCCATAGTTTGCCAGCATAACTGCTGCATTAGCTGCAATTGCTGTCTTTCCTACTCCACCCTTTGCCCCATGAATTGATACTATTACTGCAGGATATTTTCTTGATTTTAATAACGTATAGTCCTGAATGCTGGCTAGTGAAGCACCTGGCTCTGCCGCCTCTCTTTCTTCTAATTCATCACCGGCTTCACTCTGAGATCCGGAAGAATCCTCGTCTGCCATTCCGGAAAACATTGATTGTATTTCCTGTGAAATATTGTTTGAATTTATGGCTGAAAGCCCGCTTGCTTCCTTAATGTTCTTTATTAGCTCCTTATCAATATTATCTGTTAGAAAATAAACTCCGACACTACTGGCAGCCAAGTGAAACATTAGGTCCATCCAGGGCATGCCTTCATTATTATCGCTAATAAATGCGTAATCGTATGATGTCCCCTTTGTGAAGCATTCCATGCAGCCGTCAACAATATCAACTCTGGAAAATGGTAGAATTTCCTTTATTGCATCCCTTATTTCATTCGCCACAGACGGGTTATTCATGTAAATTATACATTTCATCTACTATTCCCCCTCAACAGAAAAATGTTTCTTTTTAAAAGAATCAAGCGTAGTAATTGCTTCATAGTTATCTTTATTATATTCATATGGTAAAAGTGAAAAGGAGATTTTTCCGATTTTCATAGCACACTCGATATCCAAGACCTGTTCCGGTCTTAATACAAATGTAAGCCCTTTAATACCGGCATCCTTTCCAATAACGTCAATCACTTTGGCATAAGGTACAATTATTTTTGAAATGTACGTTTTTTTACCGGTATTCTCTAACTGTGTTTCCATTGTGGCAATTATATGTACTATATCATTCGCAACAATTTTTCCTCCAACCGCAGATACCTGATTAGTTGGAATGGTATAAGCTACAACACCGGGATCATTTATTTGAGAAAGATTTGCCGCTAATATGCTATTATTGTTCTTAAATTCAAAGATTTGCTCTTTATACACCGGTGTCTGTGATGGGATGGTAGTTTTGCTTATTTTCCCTATTACATCCTCTTTTCTTATAAAAACACCTTGCTGCTGTGCCACTATTCGCGGTATTTTAACTATTGTTAAGTCATCTTCTTTAATTTTAGTAAATGGAGCTATTGCCTGATTAAAGGAATAAACAGCCGGAACCAGCTTATTATAGTATTCCTGACCCTTGACAACAAAAAATGCAGCTACTAAAGCCATAATTATTCCTAAGACCAGTATTATTGTACTCTTATCAATTCTTCTTTTATGCATTAGTCTACACCCTTCCTTCTCTACCCGATTAAATTATTAATAAGCCAGGTATTTTTAATTTTCATCACATGAAATATCATCCTTAGATCCTTATTATCTACTGAATAGCTTGCGTCAACAAACATTTCGTTATCTGAGCCGCCCAAAATATTGACATCGATCTTGCCCAGCTTTGCTTTTGGGGCTGACTTAATCCCGTATTCCTCCGCCGTATTTAAGAGATTTCCCGTCAGATACTTGGAAGCTTCATTAATATTGTGATCAACACTAAATTTTATAAAATTCAGTACAACCTCTTTAACAGTCTCATTTTGCTGCAAATTATCATTCAATTTAATACTGTTGGGATACTGGGGTTCCAACTCTTCCGCCTTGATTATCTTCCATGTATTTACATTTCTAAGATAATATCTCATCCATTTTCTTGTCAGTGATTTTTTGTCATTTTTCATTAATATTTCCATATCTACTCTGGATCTAACTATACTAAAGCTTTCGCCTTTTGTCTCTATAATATTTTCTTGTTCCAGCACATTTGATGAATTTTTATACCTGTTTTTATTTATGGCAAAAGCCTTTGCTGCCTGACCATCCAAATAATCTCCGGTCTTATTCCAGTCCCTTGCAGCGATAGCTTTGTTATATTCCTCAACTACTTTTATTACATCATTACCTGTGCCTGCTGCCTGTGAGTCTTCACTTTTTGTACCCACTGATGTATTATTTTTCATGCATCCTGATAATAGGATAAAGACTATACACAAAGCCAGAACTCTCTTCACCATTTTCATCCTGCTTTCCTACAATAATTTATAATCATTTAGAGCTTAGGGCTTATTAATTGCTTTTCCAATTCCTCTACCAGTTTAAAATATTTATCTTCTTCCTCATATTTGATATTTTCGATTTCTATTCCATATTCCCTGAAGTCATCAGCTTCTTCCTTTCTCACAACTCTTCCCTCAAAATAAATCTGCTGTCTGCCGTTATTAAAAAATAATGTGACACCAATATCATCACCCTTTTCCAAATAACCCTTTGTATGCAGACAAAATCCCCTCCGGCTTATATCCTTAACATAGCCGTAAACCTTCTTAAGCTTATAAATCTCCGCTAATAAACTTGTAGAATATCTCTTGTCCTTCCTGAATTCATCAAATTTTCTGACTTGTCCCGGAACAAATATAACCAAGGCCTGTGGGAATTTGAATATTACATCTGATATCTCACCGTCAAACAGATATGTATTCTTCCCATCTGTAAATCTGCATTTTATCTCATCACTTATAAAGAATCTTTTCAGGTTCTTAGGTAATATAACAGTAATGGCTTTATCATTTACTCTGATTATCTCAGTTGTATGCCAATCCATGTCATTCTTAAGGCTGATTTCAATAAATTCGTAGGCTTGTATATCTGTTAGTTCCATATCTTCACGTCCTTTTTAGAATACTTTTTTTGTTTTTACATTTATTTGTTTTTCCTTTTACAATAATTATTGATTTTGCGGGTCAGACGAATTATAGTTTTCAAGTTTGTTTTCCATTTGAGTTGCCATGGTCTTAAGTCTCGGAATTATTATTGTTAATACTGCAATAGCAGCCATAGCAATGGCTGAAGCAAGAATTACCCATTCAGCCGTTGTCAAGCCGTTTTCATCCTTCAAAAAATTTTTTATACCGTTAAGTAATTTTTTCATAAACTTATCCCCCTCGTAATTTTTATATTTAAAGTTCAATTTAATAGTCGCTTTTCAAATACCGATTAACCTTATATTGCACCCATTAGACCTGCGAGTGCAGGACCGGCCAGAATATATATGTAAGGCGGAAATTGAAAACATATTGAAACTATGAAGTTCTTCCATTTGGCCTGCTGACCTTGGTTAATAATTTTTTTTCGCAAATCCCTTCTAATTGTATCAGCAAGCATTTTAAGTACACCTTTCATAGGAGTACCTGTATCTATCGATTGAATTATTGATTCAATCAGAAAACGAATTTCATCTCCGCCAACTCTATCAATTATGCCCGTCAGAGACTCGCGTCTTGTCTTAATGTTAGCCATGAAGTCATTATTTGATTTCTTAAACTCCAGTGAAAGCGGCGTAGGGTAGTATTCATATACCCGATCTATTGCCAAAGTAAACGTAAGCCCGGCTTCACATGTAATCTGCAGCATTTCTACATACGGTAGAATGCCGATTTGCTTTTCCTTCTGTAAGTCTTCGTATTTGGATTTTAAATAGATTATCGGCAAATTATATCCGGCCAGCAAACCTATACCAATTCCTAAAACTGCCACATATACATTTAGGAAGAGTAAAATTACAAAATATATACTGCCAAGTATTATTCCTCCTCCAATTGTATAAAAATAGACCTTCTCCGGGGTTATTCCTTTGATTTCCAACTGCTCCAGATAATATCTGATTTGATCCATTTTTTCTCTTCCCGGCATTAACGGTCCCAAAAGCCTTGTGAGAATCTCAATTAGATTTTTTGATTTTGTAATTGTCCTTCTGTATAAAAACTCTTCCAGCAGTCTTCTTTTTTGTTCCACTCTCATTATGATTGCTAAGATAATGAACATAATGGAACTGAATGTACATATGTAAATCATTAATTGGTAAGACAAGCTTTCACCCTCAGTCAATAGATATTTTTTTGTCCAGGTTTGATAATAACTCATCTGTCTGAAGTCTGAGCTTCTGCTATTACGGTTATACTTTGGATTCCTCCATGACCAAGAAAGATAGCTGCCATAGTTACAGGTATTTGTGCCTTAATGCGGTATTCAAAAGTATAATCATCTTTTACTATAGCATTTTTTTCCAAAGGTAGAGTTAATACTTTATCCAAATTAAGCTCAGCTATGTTCCTTTGAAAGCAGGCATCAGCTTCTCTTACTGCCTTATCGCTAACTAAAGTTATTGTAGTATTGTTGAAGTCAAAATTATCCTGAATATCTTTAGCAAACTCAACCTTAACCATGCTTGCACCTGCTAAAGCAGCTGCATCGGCTGCGGTCTGGAGTTGGTGCTTAAGTACAAAAACCCTGCTGAAATCAAATACTAATGCTACCAGTGAAAGTACAATTGAAAGTACGATTGGTACCATTACAACTGAATATCCACCTTTATCTGACATTCTTTTCATATGCAGTAAATTCTCCATATTAGTTAAAGCAGATTTGTTGACATGTTTCGCAAAAACTTTCAAATTTATTATAACACTATATAATAATTTCTACAATAATATAAAATATAAAAATATAAGGTCTCAGTCTAACACATTATCCACATACTTTTTATAATCCTCAAAAAGTCGCGGCGCCTTATCGTAATCCTGATATGCTTGAAAACTGAATGATGTAAATTTATCAACTAACGGCAATTCAGCCTCTATTTGGCAGATTATTCTATCTATAGATGCAGCTTCAAACCGGCTTTTACCATCCACTCGTTCTTCAACAAATGTTTCAAGATCTGACCATAACTCTATTTTCTTTTTAGATTTTCTGATTGCATCTCTGGTTGCTTTAAACCATTTCCCGACATTCTTAATTGCCTTTTCTCTATTTTTATCTTCACATATAACCTCTCTATCACACCCGATTCCATCCTGCAGCGCTATTATATCAATATCTGTCTGATATAATATATTCTCCCACATGCTTCTCCATTTCTTAGGGCCATAGATTAATCCCAGAGCTCTATTAAAATAAGGAGATATCATTACCGGGAGGTTAGTAATTTTGTGGATATTATTAACTATTACATTATACTGCTTTGCAAGGATATTTTGCTTTTCAACGGTATTAAAGTAAAAGTTATCTGCTTCAAAAGCTATATACCAGCCAGCAAGCGCATTAAAACCATGTAATTTTGCATACTGCTTATATTTATTCCATATATCATTAACCAACATTATTGATTCCGCCGCCTCATTATTCCACCATTCATTAAGCTCTGTTGGTGACTTGTCAATTATCTCCCACCACTCATCATTAATATTAAGTCCAATATATATCTTAATATTGTTCTTTTGGCCGTAATTTAACAAGTTGGTTAGCAAGTCTTTTTCAAGCTTTCTACCTTGCAGACTGCTTGGATAATAGGTATGCCTAATGCTTGCAGACAGGTTCTTATACTCAATCCACTGAAGTATGATGTGGTCAAAACCAATGGCTCTGTATTCTTTGAAATGTTGGTCGAATTGTTCGCTTTTCCAGTCTGATATCAAATTCGGTTGAATGAAAGTCCCTTCCAGTATCTTCTTTGATTTTTCCATATATGAATACCTCTAAATCTTCTATTACGATAATTTACTCATATGAACAAACTTTTATTACAATGATTATAAATATAATCATTTGTGAATACAATTAAAACATCATGTTAGTTAATTAGTTTAGGTGAGAAGATATGAAATTAAGACCCCAGGCATTAAAGCCTGGAAATATTATTGGTGTAATATCTCCGGCCAGTCCGATTACTAAAGACAATGTTGACAGTTTTGAAGAGGGTTTGATTAGGTTGAAAGGGCTTGGCTATAAAATTCTTCTTGGAAAACATACCTACTATAATAATGGATACTTGGCAGGAACTGATAAACAGAGGGCATATGACTTAATGGAAATGTTTAATAACAAGGATGTTTCAGCAATAATTTGCTCAAGAGGCGGCTATGGTACTGAAAGACTAATCAACAATATTGACTTGGACGTTGTTGTGAAAAATCCAAAAATCTTTATTGGCTACAGTAATATTACTTTTCTCTTAAATGTTTTTAGCCAATATGCTGATATAATTACCTTCCACGGTCCTACGGTAAAGGATATTGGAACTGATACTGAAGGGTATAACGTTAATTTCTTGATCAATACTATTACGTTACAAAAAAACACCTATCGTATATCCCCTTCAACGTGCAGTAAATTTATAAGCTTAGTTTCAGGCAAATGTACCGGGATATTAATGGGAGGCAATCTAACAACTTTGATTAGTTCTATTGGAACATGTTATGAAGTTGATACGAAAGGTAAAATACTTCTTTTGGAAGATGTTAACGAATCTGCATATAGGATTGATAGAATGCTTACCATTCTTAAAAGCTCAGGAAAGCTTGATGATTGTTCAGGAATAATCATCGGTGATTTTACCAATTGTGAAAATTCATACGGACGAAGTGTATTTGATGTGCTTAACGATATTTTAGTCCCTCTTGGCAAGCCTGCAATTTATAATGTACCTGCCGGCCATGGACATTATAATGTAACCCTGCCAATAGGAGCAAGAATTGAACTTGATTCGATAAGTAGAACAATAACGGTTCTTGAGTCGGTAGTAATGTTATAAAAGTTGGAAGGGATAGGCCTCTGTGTCTGACCTACCCCTTCCAATTAGATTATTAATCAGTTCTTCTTATCAATATAAACAATCCTGAAATTCTTCTCTTCTAATGATGACCTTGTGAAGTTCATTACATAAGGTTTGAAGTAGTAAATATTTGAGTCAAAATAAATTGGCATAATGCAGGCATCATCAATCATGATTTTTTCTGCCTGGTGCAATTTTTCCATTCTAGCGGCTTCATCCAAGGTTTTGCTTGCGTCAGTAACCAGTTTATCATATTCCTTATTGGCCCAGCTGCCTTTACTATTAGAACTATCAGAAACTAAAACCTCAAGAAAATTACTTGCATCAGCAAAATCTGCGACCCAGTTAACTCTGGTTATATCAAAGTTTTCTTCTCTATCTCTCTCTTTCTTGAATAAATCTGTTTCAAGCGAAACAACTTCTACATCTATATTCAAATTCTTCTTTAAGTTTTCTTTAAAAATTGAAGCTATTTCATTATTTCTGGTTGTATTATTAACTATTAGTTTTATTTTCGGAAATCCCTTACCACCGGGATAACCTGCCTCAGCAAGAAGCTTTTGTGCCTCTTTGATTGGAGCTTCTGTAACTTCAGGGTTTATTAAATTGCCTCCAACCTGCCTGAAATCCTGCCCGGATGTTGTATCAGGTATTCCATAGGGTACATATCCTGTTGCAGGTTTAGCACCTTTCTTCACATCGGTTATTATTTTCTGCCTGTCAATTACCATACTAATTGCTTTTCTTACTTTTATATTATCAAAAGGTTTTCTAGCAAGGTTAAATTGATAATATTCAGTTGTTAAAGTAGGAGCTGATACAATTTGCTTGTCTTCAAGCAGTTGGTTGATATCTTTGTCCTTCGGAATCAACAGACCTATGTCTATCTTTCCCTGCCGGAAACTCTCCCACTGAGCTTCTGCACCGTCAATCACCTTAGTAGTAACCTTGTTTAATTTAACGTTTTTACTGTCCCAATAGCTTTCGTTCTTTACAACTTCAATAAATGGAATATTGGTTCCCTTTTCCCATTTTGATAATTTAAAAGGCCCATTACCAATTAGGGTTTCTTCTTTTGACCACCAATTCTTTGGGTCTTTCTCCACTATATCCTTTCTTACCGGGTAATAACTATGGAATGTTAGAATTTGTTCAAAATAAGGAGTAGGCTTCTCAAGTTTTACTTCCAGGGTGTTTGCATCAATTGCCTTTATTCCTACCTCTTTTGACTCACCTTTTTTATACTTCTCAGCATTTTTAATAAAATACATCATATAATCTACGTCTGTTTCAAATCCCGGGGTTATTACCCTTTTCCATGCATATTCAAAGTCATAAGCGGTTAACGGTTTACCCTCCGACCATCTTGCATCCTTTCTAATTTTAAAGGTATATGTAAGGTTATCAGGTGACTTGTTAACCTCTTCTGCCATGCCTAATTCCACTTGGCCGTTTAGGCCTTTCCTATACAGACCTTCAAACATCATTGCATCAATGTTCATTTCATCAATACCGTTACAAACTGCTGGGTCCAGAGTTCCTGGTTGGCTTGTGATTGCATCAACTACTTCTTGAACTACATTGTCACCCTTTGGGTTTGCATCAATCTTCTCAACTTCTACTTTTTTAGTGCCACATCCAGCTATCAGTCCCAGAGTCATAATTAACAGCACCATTGATTTAGTAATTTTTTTTAACATTCTTTCTCCTCCTGTTTGTAATTTTTTTTATTTTATTATTTCTTCATTCCTTAGTTCTTTGTTGACCGGTAATTCTATAGTAAACTCTGTTCCATCACCCGCCTTACTTGAAACTGATATTTTACCTTCATGTTTTTCAATGATATTAAATACTATTGATAAACCTAGTCCTGTTCCTACTCCTACTCCCTTGGTAGTAAAACCCGGGTCAAAGATTCTATTAATATGCTCAGCCTTAATTCCTACTCCATTATCAATTACTTTAATATAGACCTTATCACCCTGAGAATATGTCTTTATCCATATTTTACCTTTTTCTGAAACTGCATGAATTGCATTGTTTAATAGATTCATAAAAACTTGATTCAATTGGTTAGGATAGCAATATATTTCGGGAATTTGACCATATTCCTTTATTATTTCAACCTTATTCTTTATTTTATTGTTTAACAAAAGTAACGTACTGTCAATACCTTCATGGATATCCGCATCCTTGTATTCTGCTTCATCTAACCTCGCAAAATTCTTAAGACTTTTAACAATCTCCATAATTCTATCAGATGCAATCAGATTTGTATTATTAACATCATCCATTTTACTAACCAGATCAAATATCCTTCCATCATCTCTGACTGACTCCAAGGATTTTAGCTTGGATAAAATGGTCTTATATAAATCAATATTACAATGTATTGCACCCAATGGAGTGTTTATCTCATGTGCTATGCCGGCTACAAGCATTCCCAATGAAGCCATTTTCTCACTTTGGATCAGCTTAGCTTGTGTTTCCATCAACTCCTTATTAGTTTTTTCCAACCTTTGATTAGCACCCGCAAGATTTTCATTAAGTGTCATTAATTCTTCCTGCTGGGCATTCAGCTCTTCATTAACCTCTTTTAATTCCTCTGCCATTTTTGTTTTTTGTTCAATTTTTATTTCTAATGATTGCTTTAGAACTTGTAATGTGAAAATCATCTTGTTAAATGCATTGGCCATTTCACCTATTTCCTTGATACCACTTCTTGTCAGTTTGCTTTTGTCATATTGAATATCAAGATCACCGGCTGCTCCTTTAAGCATTAAATCTTTAAGTCCAAGTATTGGGTATGAAATCTGAGTTGCATATCTACCTGCAAAGATTATACTCATTGTTAGTGAAAATATTGCTAAAACAATAATAAACCACCATATCCTGCTACTTGAATTGTCTATTTCATGCTTTGGTATTACTCCTACAATTTTCCAGTTTATACTTTCATATTGAGCTTCCTTAAATAAGAAAATGCCTGCTGAACTAATTTCCTCCAGTAACATCTTGTTGTATTTCAATTTAATATATTTTCCAGGCCCCCCAACTACATTATCGGTATTATCAACCAACATCATAAAGCCGCTTTCTCCAAGCTTTATATTGGCCATTGATTTTGTTAATTCATAAATATCAACATCTGCTGCAAGTACTCCAACAGGCTCTCCTCTTAGATTTGTTACATATTTGACCAGAGTAATCACCAGACTATGGTCAAATATGCTTTGGTGAGTATCTGTCCAAACAAACTCTCCCGTCTTGTTTTCAATACCCTTTATGTACCAGTCCTGTTTCAACATATCAATATCTGTATTTATGTCCCGCCGTGAATATAACCTGCCATCAACGGTGCCTAAATATATGTTATTTATCCCACTGCCTGATTGAACATAGTCATCAAATAACTTTTTTAGCTTTGAGTCGCTATTGGATTGAAATAATGCATTGCGGACAGTATCAGTTTTAGAAACTATTGCTACTGACCTTTCGACCTGCTTGAATTCGTAATCCAAATAATTCAAGCTCTGCAATATCAATTTCTCTGAAAAAGAATCCATATTATTCTTAAGTGTGGAAGATGACCCTAAGTAAGATACCGCACCTAGAAAGATTAACGGAATAATACTAAAACTTAAAAAATACAAGACCAATCTTGCCCGTAAATTTTTACTGCCAACTATATTATGTAATTTTGTCTTAAACATGGAACTTCCTCTTGGAATGAAATTTAGTGAAAAATTCGAAATATTTACTTCCTATAGATTATTTTATCAAAAAAATGACTAAGTTTAAATAGACATATTAATTATTTTTTTGAGTACCTGATATAATAATTAAAGGAACCTGAAACCCCAGATCCCTATTTATCTTAAATCCTTAATTACCTCAATTCTTCTCTATTATTTCGTATAGTCTCAATTGTATCCTTCAAGATATCCTCTAACTTGGCTAATACTTCATCTGCATACTCTTTAGACCCTTGATGAACATCTTTGGCTGTCTGCTGGGCGCTTTCTATAATCTCCTCGGCCTTCTGCATAGCTCTTTTGGTAATTTCATGCTCATCAACCATTGATACTAATTTTGTCTCTACATCTTTAATGTATGTACTGGCTTCTTTCTGCGCTTCATGCAAAATCCTGTGTCTTTCTTCTTTTACCCACTTAGCTTGTTTTATCTCATCTGGCAGCTTCAGTCTTACTTCTTTAATAATATCTAATATGTCATCTTTTTCAACAACAGTCTTGCCAAAGACCGGTATAGTAAAACTCCTCTCCAAAATATCTTCAATTGTTTCTAACAACGCCATTATATCCATGGCTTTACCCCTTTCTTACATTAAATTTATCCAGTATCTTATTCTTAATAATGTCAGGAACAAATTCATCTATGTTAGCGCCCAAGCTTGCAATTTCTTTAATCATACTCGAGCTTAGGTAAGAATATTTGCTGTTTGTCATCATAAATACTGTCTCAATATCCGGATTAAGGTTTTTATTTAGTAAAGCCATTTGGAACTCATACTCGAAGTCAGTCACAACCCTCAAACCCTTAATAATAATCTTCGAATTCTTGTTAATCATGTAATCAATAAGTAATCCTGAAAAACTATCAACTTCAATATTGGGAGCATCACCTATACTATCCTTTATAAGCTGAACCCTTTCCTCCAATGTAAAAACCGGATTTTTACCAGGATTAACCAATACAGCAACAATTAATTTATCAAACACCTTTGATGCTCTGTCGATAATATCAAGATGACCGTTGGTTATCGGATCGAAGCTTCCTGGGTATACACAAATTTTCAATTCAATTACTCCTTATAAAAGCTGATTGCAGTACGCCCATACTCACGCCTGTCTACTTTTACTGCTGTGTACAACTTGTCAGGCAAAACATCTTTCTGCTCATTTTCAATAATTATTATACTATTATTTACTAATATATCAAAGTTTATCAGCATTTTTACAGCTTTATACTCTAAACCCTTACCATATGGGGGGTCTATGAATACTATATCATACCTTCTGCCTAGTTCTGAAAGCTTTTTTACAGCAGAGTGGTAATCATTCATGTATACCTCTGCTGCTTGTATCAGCCTGGTATGTTCCAGATTGTATTTAATTACCGAAATACTCTGGCGGTTACTGTCAACAAAGGTAGCAAACTTTGCACCTCTGCTAAGTGCCTCAATTCCTAAAGCGCCGGTTCCGGCAAACAAGTCCAAAACTTGAGCTTCTCCGATTATTGGGTCAATTATATTAAATAATGATTCTTTAATCCTATCCGCTGTAGGCCGTGTAGCAATTCCTTCTAAAGACTTCAGCCTCAATCCCCCAGCTTTACCCGAAATTACTCTCAAATTTTCTTCACCAATACTATTATATTTTTTTAACCCTATCAAATATTTTATAATACATCCTGGAAAAGTCAACTATTTTTACGCCCGATAGCTCATTTATCAAACCATAAACCAAATTTCTAAAATTAGGTAAAAAAATAACCAAGGACTACTTAATGCCCGGTTATTTCGCTTTAATTATGTAATTTTTTTTATTTTACCCTTTTCAAGATTATTTCATGCTCATTAAGTTTGGTATCAACAGCTATAATATAGTTTTTAACTGTATCCATATCTTTCTGCAAATTATCATATTTTCTGTCCATGTCTTCTTGTAAATTATCTATTTTTCTATCAATAATGCTATATCCTTCTGCAACTGCCTTAACATCACTTTTCAAATCTTCTGCTATAACGCCCATATGATTCTTGACATCAGCAACTTCTCTCTTTACTTCCTCAACCTTCTTCTCAAAGATATCTTTAATAGCAATAAGCAATTGGTCATTGTCCATCTTTTACCGCCTCCATTAATTACATGTTAGTATTATACCACAGCAGCCAAAGTTTTAAAGTATTGGATTGCAAAAATTTTTTAGGATATTACGTCAATAACCAATGGTTTTTGTTCCGACTCCTTATCCTCAATTGAATAAGACCCACTAATTATTTTCTCTGCCACCTGTACTTTATAATCATGGTTTGCATACATCCAGGCAATGGTATCTCCGGTCTTCACCCTATCCCCTACTTTCTTCTCCAGCATGATTCCAACATCCGGCTCGATAGCAGAATCTTTATCTTCTCTCCCGGCTCCAAGAACCATGGATGCTATTCCTACGGAATCTGTTTTTATTCTTGTTATATATCCATCCTTCTCTGCTTTAACCGGAATCTTAAGCTTAGGCTCTGGGAATAATGTGGGGTTATCAATCATGTCAATATTGCCCTCCTGATTTATTACCATTTGTCTAAATTTTTCAAAAGCTTCGCCATTATTAATTAATTGACGCAGTTCTTTCTTTAACTCATCTATCTCACCATTTCTTCCTGCTAATTTTAGCATGTATGCTCCGAGAATTAGGCATAGTTCTTCAAGATCCTTAGGGCCTTTACCCTTCAGTGTATCTATAGCTTCTTTTACCTCAATCGCATTGCCTACGGCGTAACCCAAAGGTTGATCCATATTTGATACAACCGCTGCCGTCTTCCTCCCTAAATTATTCCCTATGTTGACCATTGCCTTGGCTAATTCCTTTGCATGGCTGACATTCTTCATGAAAGCGCCGCTTCCTGTCTTTACATCAAGAACTATAGCATCAGCACCACCGGCTATCTTTTTACTCATTATACTGCTGGCTATAAGCGGTAAGCTTCCAACAGTAGCTGTTACATCTCTAAGAGCATATATCTTTTTATCGGCAGGTACAAGATTACTGGTTTGCCCGACAATTGCAATCTTTATCTTATTAACACTATCTATAAACCTTGTTCTTGACAAACTGGTCCTATATCCGCTAATGGACTCAAGCTTGTCTATTGTACCACCCGAATGCCCCAGGCTTCTGCCCGACATTTTTGCGACCGGTATACCGGCTGCGGCTACAAGTGGAGCAACAATAAGTGTTGTTTTATCCCCGACACCTCCGGTACTATGCTTATCAACCTTTATTCCATCTATTGCAGAAAGATCTACAGTGTCTCCGGATTTTGCCATTGCCAACGTCAACTCAGCTATTTCAGCTTGACTCATCCCATTTAAATATATAGCCATCAAAAGTGCAGATACCTGGTAATCCGCAATCTTATCATTGCAAAATTCTGAAATAAAATACTTGATTTCTTGCGGCGTAAGTTCCTTTCCGTCTCTTTTCTTTTCAATAATGTCATACATTCTCACAGTGTATTTGCCTCCTTGTAAATAGAAAAGTATTCAGAACGCATTCTTTATCAACCTAATTTCCTGGATTTCGTTACTTTTATTATTATCTACCATTACTTCAACTACGTCAAATCTTAAATTAATGTCTCTCAAATATTTTTTTGCCAGGTAAGTCTGGGCAGTTTTAATGATTGAGTACTGTTTTCTTTTATTTATTGCTTCAATTGGCAATCCATATACCAAATTACTTCGTGTCTTAACCTCAATAAAGGCAATATATTCCTCATCCCTTGCTATTATATCAATTTCTCCCGTTTTACACCTGAAGTTAGTTTCAAGGATACAATATCCTTGAGCGCAAAGGTAGGTTTTTGCTGCCTCTTCTCCGGCTTTTCCCAAACTTTTCTTATAAGCCATGCCTGCTTTCTCCCTGAAGTTTATCCAAATCACTTACAAAAACCAATATCTGAGCTACAATCTCATACAACTCAGGAGGAATTTCGTCGCCAATTGAAAGAGCATTCAATGTATGTGCCAGCTCGGGATTCTCGTAAATAGGAATTTCATTTTCCCGGGCAGCCTCCAATATTTTTTCAGCAATTTCGCCCTTACCTAATGCAACAACCTTTGGCGCTGAGTCATCGGGTGAATATTTTAGTGCAGCTGCTTCTTTAATTTTCTTTTTGATTTCCATATCCTACACCCTTATATCAAAAGATAGTCTCTTTCCTCCGTCAAACTCCTCTGATGCTTTATCCATTTCCAACAAGCTTGTTCTTTGCTGAATCAATCCGCAATTTATATCTACGGTGTTATAGCCCTTATTGTTTAAAGCTGATGTTAGCTCCGCCGTATGCTTTTTGATCAATTCCAAAGCTTTCTGGTCTTGAACTCTAAAGCTGCAAAAGACGCTTTTTCCCATTACATTAATAAGTACCTCGGTTAATCCCATGTTGGGCATTTCAAGTGAAAGGAAAATACTTGCATTGCTGGCGTCTATCTTCTTCTTGGATTTCTTGAGGACAAACAACTGTCCATTTGTATTCTGGCCCCAAATATTTAGTGGAATCTGCACGAATGTATTAAACTGGCTTAGATTGTTCATAAATCTAATATTCTCTTCTGTTTGTCCAATAAGATTAAGTATATCTCCCCTGCCCTCTCTTGATATCAGGCTTTCCTTCAGAACATCCAGTTTCACCAGTATTTCTTTGTACGAGTCCTTTACATGAAGGTCTTCACTTAGGTGTTCTGAGGTATTACTGACAAAGTGCTGTTCAAACATGCTTTTAATCTGAGTTTTGAGATGTAATATATCAGCTGGGTCAGACGTGTTGTTTGCATTTAAATTATAATCTTCTGCCTTTAATAATTGTAAAATTATTACCTTTTCCCGTTGAGGAAGCTTTTGTATAAATGATTCCAATTGATCCGGTTCTACATTTTGTATCATTTGCTTTAAGTTGTTTATACCCTGTTTGCTATCATCATCCAGTATGAAACTTTGTTGAGCGTTTAACTGCTTATCAACACTATTAAGGACTATTTGCTTGATTATTGGTAATATTTCTTTCTGTAGATTAGTAAAAGCATTCTGCTTGTTTATAATAACATCGGATGATTTAGGTTCTTTCATGATTGGTTCTGAATATCCCTTAACCGTAGATTGTTTGACTTCCTCGTTGGCGTCGCCTTCTGAATTTTCGGTCTCACTGAACACAACTGCTGCAGTTTCTTCATTTCCTTTAAAATTATTTCTGCTCTGCAGCCAATTGAGCTTATCAAGAATATTCTTAAGAATTTGAGCATCATCTATAGTATCAATATGATTTAGCAATGACTTGATTTGATTACCTAAAACTATCTTACTCTCGGCATATTGATTGAGAAAATCTATACTCTTTTCTTCAAACGCAACACCATTTGCAGTCATAAACACCGCTTTTTGAACATTAAGTTCAGGATATTTAGCTAAGTTGTTCAGTATTACCTGAACATTCTGCTTATTAACAGGTATCTCACGACCTATCATTTCTTTTATAATATCAATATTCCGGGCATTCATATTCAGTTTTAATGATGTTAGTATGTTTTTTATCTGTTCATCGTTAACCGCACCGGCAGCTTGCTCAGGATTGCTCTTCACTGTTTCTAGAAATATTTTACCGCCTTGTTTATCCTTTACCATCAGGTTAATAAATTCGCCTACAGATATATCCAGCGGTATCTGAGTGTTTGCTGAAATGACTTTTCCATCCGGCAGCTGTAATACTATCTCATCTTTTGACAAGCCAAGTACCTGAACATTAAGTACATCTCCTGTTTTCACCTGGGAGGTTAACTTTTTCGCATCTAGATTCAGAACTTGAGCAATAGCTCTAAAGGCATCTACCCTCATGTTAACACCCCTTGGTTTAGTCCCACTTCTTTGTAAAAGTCCGCCTATGTATAGGGCAAAGTCCATTCTCTTTTATAGCATTTATGTGCTCTGCCGTGCCATATCCCTTGTGCTTGGAGAATCCATACTCCGAATACTGTTTGTCATATTCAGATATAATCCTATCCCTTGTCACTTTAGCAATTATTGATGCAGCAGCTATTGAATGACTAAGTGCATCACCTTTTACTATGGACTCCTGGGCTGCTTCATATCCCTCAAGCTTTTCAGCATCAATAAGCAGCACGTCGGGTTTTATTTCAAGTTTATCTACTGCCAGTTTCATTGCAAGCCTGGTCGCATTTAAGATATTAATTTCGTCTATAATATTATTATCGGCAATTCCTACGGCCCATGCTAGCGATTCTTTAATAATAATATCATATAATCTTTCTCTTGTCTTTTCATTTAACTTTTTGGAATCATTAACCCCTTCAATTAATAATCCTCTTGGAAGTATAACTGCCGCAGCAGCTACAGGTCCGGCAAGCGGACCCCTGCCTGCCTCATCCAGCCCGGCTATGTAATTTATACCTTTTTCATACCATTTCTGCTCATATTGGGTAAGATTTTTTAGTCTGTTCAATTCCTTTTCAAGGTATTTGCTGGCTTCTTTAGACCTATCAGTAGTTTTAACCAATTTAATATCCATTTCTTATCTCCTCTATCCATCATTTTCCTTTAACATATCCAACAAAATATTAATCGCATATAGTGGCACATTCGTTAGCCATTCTTCTTGTCTATAATCAAGGGGACGGTTCTGCTGATTAAGCCTGCGAAATTATACTTTGATTAATTCCTGT
>DHFP01000162.1 GCA_002402315.1 Clostridiales bacterium UBA4821 | reverse complement strand
GGGGATGTGGGCATGGAAAGGGGTTCCTGAAAACAATCTTAAGAAAGTGTTTCTTGTTCAGCTTTGTACAAGTGGTTTTGTTTCAGAAATATTTTTGGTTCAAGTCAAATATTCTACATTCTACCCAAGAAAGAATAAATTAGTCCATGCTTTTTTGAGATAATCATGGAATTTACATGGGCAACACTTTATTATCATATAATGTAAAATTACTTGCAAAGGAAAAGGCGAACATGAAGAAGACAAAAACCTCATCATTTGGAGTAAGCAAGAGAGAGTCTCATGATTCTTCAAATTTCTATAATCGTAACTTATATAACGGGTTGATTACCCATGCATTTACTGAGGCAGAAATAAAGTCCGTAAATGTACCCGAAGTAGGAAATTGGGCGAACAAGATTTATTGTGATTCATCTGAGAATATGAGTCAGTTACCTGATAATTCTATAGGATTAGCGTTTACTTCACCCCCATATAATGTTGGGAAAGATTACGATGAGAATATTAATCTTGATGAATATTTAGGGTTAATTGAAAGAGTTGGGAAAGATGTTTATAGAGTACTTAGGCCAGGAGGAAGATATGTAATAAACATTGCCAATGTGGGAAGAAAACCTTATATTCCATTGCATTCATTTTTCTATCAGATTCATATAAAGAATGGTTTTTTACCAATGGGTGAAATCATTTGGCAAAAGGCTAAAGGTTCGAGCGGTAGTTGTGCATGGGGGAGCTATAAAAGCGCAAAATCTCCGAGACTAAGGGATATCCATGAGTATCTTCTAGTTTTTGCAAAACAAGGGTATTCTCGTCCAGATCGCGGCATTAGCGACATCGAAGCAGATGAGTTTATGCTATCAACCCTGTCTATTTGGAGTATTGCACCAGAATCCGCCAAGAGAGTTGGGCATCCGGCACCATTCCCAGTTTCTTTAGCTTCAAGAGTTATTCGTCTTTATTCATACGTGAACGATGTGGTGCTAGACCCTTTTATGGGATCCGGCACAACTTGCTTGGCGGCATACAAAAACTCACGTTATTATGTTGGATATGATATTTCAAGAGAGTTTTGTGATTTAGCTGAAAAACGGTTACAAAATGAAAAGATGAACGTGAAGTTTGATTTTGCTCAGTAGCTAATGCGATTTTATGTTATTAGTTACTAAAAGTATGAGATACAAACTTCGTGGTCTGTATATGTTAGGAAGTCAATATATTTTTTTATGGTTCATTCCAAAAATCTACCCATCTATCATATTTGTTGTAATCATTTTGTTTTTTTTGCCAGTTAATCTTTATACTATGAGTACGTTTGTCATTGACAGCCGATTGAATAGCAAAGGATGAAAACTCAACTCCTCGAGGATTTGTTCCTTCTTTTGGCAAATTTAAGAATTTCTGTATGCCAATCTTTGAAAATATATCTTTTTGAACTTCTACAGGAATATAGTAAAGAGAACCGAATTGATTCCAAATAATCTGCGCAAGCAATATATCAATTTTAGGAGTAAATGACGTCTTAAATTGCTTTGCGCTAACTGGATCGACGGTCCAAACTGCTTTAATTCCACCAAATGAGTTTCCGGTTTTGGTCTTTATTGACAACGGTATATCGAAAATCCTCACATCCACTTCACTATCAGTTATTGGTATTTCTGTTTCAACATTTTCTTTCCCAAAGTAATGGATGAATAATGAAACTAAAATGGTCTCTCTTTCGGAACCGACTTCCATGCCAACTCTTCCGGCCCTTGAACAATCTACTTCTGCATATTGAAAAGAAATAGGTAATTTCCTTTGAATAAGTCCTATTGCCTGTTGATCGGTAAACAACTGCATCAAATGTTTATTCATAATGATCCCATAAGCTAGTTATGAATTGACCATCCATCCGGTAAAACAATATTAGATCGTTTAGTGTTTTTAAATATTGTCCCTGTCACCTCTGCCCTTATTAAATTTGACCAACTAAAATCTGATCCAGTAAAGTTTGCACCCGATAGATTTGCACTAGTCAGATCAGTCCAACTGAAATTTGCTTTTTTAGCCGTTGCAAGAGTGAAATTGCTACCAACTAAAATAGCCCCTTTGAATGTCGCTTCATTCAATATTGAATGTGCAAAATTGACATTATTCAGTTTTGCACCTGTAAAATCTGCGTTTGATAGGTCTGATCCTCTAAAAGATGCATTTATCAACCTTACTTGAGAAAAGACACATTCTCTTAAGTCGAGATTTTGTAGAATTGCTCTTTTTCCTCTAGCATCTTTGTCTAGCCACAGGTTATGTAAATAGATGATTTCCTGAATTTGTTCGATTTCCATTTCAAATCCATAAATTTACAGATTTCGCTTTTTTTAATTGGTGACTGTTAAAATATATGATGCCAGCTCATTTTAGATCTCTTAAGAAAAATCGTTCAAAAAGACTTCAAGATTTGTTACCCAAATTGGTTAATATAGCCTGTGCTTTCTATAGAATAAAAGTATGTAACTGGTTTGTTTAGGGCAAGACTGAAGAGCATAATTTCTTCCGCACTAACAGATCTCTTGCCTGCTTCGATTAATGATATGGCAGCCTGATTTATTCCAGTTTTTCTTGCCAACTCAGTTTGATTAATTCCAGCTTCAATTCTTGCATTACGAATTAGTATTCCTAACCCAATTGTGAACTTATTCGGGATCTTTGATTTTGCTCTTTTTGAGATATTGTGTGCAGGAACCAATTTTCCCCTTGACGTTTATTAGTATTTCTAATATAATATTTCTCTGAATATTTCCATATACTTAATAATATTACGACCTATTCTTGTTATTGACAAGAAGCCTTTTACAATTCCTATTGGCGTAATTTCCTACATGGTTTTTCCTTTAGGCAAAGTAAACCCTTCTAAGAAGAGCTAATATCAGTGTGGTGCCCAAGGTTATGCCCCTCCTCATTTTAATACCCTGATATAACATCCTTAATGGGCTAACCTGAACCGTCAATTTTAAGCAGACATGCTTGCAGCCTTCCTCCGTTGCAAATGCATCTCCAAAAAAAGAGTGCCCTTTCGGACACTCTTTT
>DHFP01000023.1 GCA_002402315.1 Clostridiales bacterium UBA4821 | reverse complement strand
CATGAAATGTGAACTTGTATCCAAATATTTAATTCAACTTATATAGTCAAAATTATAGCCCAATATGATATAATATATATGAAGTTAATACATAAAAAAGCAACGGAGGAGTTGTCATGTTAAGGAAATTTATAAACGGTTTGATATCAATAGGTATACTGGTGTTCATGATATCAGGCACCGTATATGCAGCCGGACAGAAAACAGGAATACAGGAGATGACACTGGATAAAGCCCAAAAATATGCTGAAGAGCATAACAAGACCCTGAGGGATCTGAAAGACCAGTGTGATGATATGGAAAAGACGTATAATGACATGGTTTCGGATACCAGGAAGATTCAAAATGTTCCCGATAAGGTTACTTTTGCATCAATGGATGAGTACGCATTACATAAAGGTTATACGTTGGAGAAGACAAAATATACGTACGATGAACTTCTGAAAACAAAGGAATTAACCGGACAGTCTACATATTATAGTATAGAAAAGCTGGCATATGAAATTGATGAGGCTGAAAAAGATTTGGAATACTTGAGAAAGACAAAGGCTAAATTAGAGAAGGACTATGATATCGCACATCTCAAGTTTAAGCTTGAGATGATAAACCAAACCCAGCTGGACCAGGCCGGTACAGCGTTAAGCCAGATAAATTCCAAGCTCAAACTAATGTATGATGCACTTATATTAAAAAAGAATGCTCAAAAGACGCTGCTGGGTATAGACCGGAATGTGACATTAAAGATTAAGATCAATAACAAGGAATTCAAAGAACTTGGAGATATCAATACTGATGACTTGCTTGAAAAAGCAGCTCGGAACAGACTTGATACAATACAGTTGACAGATTCACTGAATTCCATAAAAATGGATTATGAGTTATATGAGCACTTTAAGATGAATCTTGGGTATGACGAATATAAGGATAAGAAAGACGCATATGAAAAAGAAAAAGAATTCTATGAGAATGACATGCTTGACATTAAGCAGAAGGTATTGGATGCATATGAGGCAGTAATAACATCAGAGAAGGATTATACTGTTGCACTCGAGGCTTATAATAATACTAAAGAGCTGCACAGAGTAAATGAACTCAAGTATACTCTCGGCATGATATCGCTGGTAGACCTTATGGGCAGTGATCTAAGCTTTAAGCAGGCAGAAATTGACCTTGAAAAGGCACTTAATAAAAACATACTTGCAAATAGAAAGTTCGAAGCATCCTATACTATAGGTGAAGTAGAAACTGCCGGGGCTGCAGCTTCTGCTTCAACCACCGGCTCAGCATCAGGTACAGCACAAACTAGTCAAGGGCAATAACAGAGTAAAGCACCAAAACCTTCTCTTTCATAAGGGAAGGTTTTTTCATTTACTTGACTTACATGTCATTGCAAGGAGTATAGCGATGCGGCAATCTCAGACCCGTAAATTGGCTTTAAGCAATTACTGTAGCATTACTTTCTTTAAGTAATTTCTAAAGCAGTTTTCAAAGTAGCCTTCAAAAGGAGCACACCCTTCGTACTCCTTTTGAAATCCTCTCTGCTTAATCCCTGAATTCCTTGCAAAGAGCTTCATATATGTTTACTCCATCCCTCCAGGGGTCATGGCTAACAGACGTCCATGTCTGATAATGCCTAAAATCACCGTCCTGGTGATTTTACCTCTCCGTGATTCCATAAAATATAAGAATCTCTAATGCGCGGAATAACGGGATATTTAGTATCTCTCCAAAGCTGCTTTAGGCTACATTAGATTTTCAACCGAACATGGAAAGTTTCTATCAATTTATAAAAATAATTGTGATATAATAGTATAGTAATAATACTACTTTTATTGACTTATATTAAAAAGTATAAACTATGGGGAGTTCAGATGAAAATATATTTGGATGTCTGCTGTTTGAACAGACCTTTTGATGACCAAACTCAAGACAGAATAAACCTTGAATCCGAAGCTGTTCTTTCAATTCTGTACCGTTGTCAGATTAAGGAATGGCAGTTAGTAGGGAGTGAAGCTATAGATTATGAGGTCTATAAAATTCAGGACGTTTATCGAAAAGAAAAGATTTTGCAGTTTATGAATTTAATTGATGAAAAAATAAGAATAGATAACAAAATTAAAAATAGAGATCTTGAATTGATGAATTGTGGAATAAGATCTCTTGATGGATTACATATAGCGTGCGCTGAGAAAGTAAAAGCAGATATTTTTTTAAGTACGGATGATAATTTAATAAGAAAAGCGAAACAGAACAAAGAAATCAAAGTTAAAGTAGACAACCCTGTAATGTGGCTAATGGAGGTGATTGGTAATGAATGTGAGAGTTAGGGACTATAGTGAAATTAGAAAAGCAGGAATAGAATCCTTATCGAGGGATTTAGGGCCTGTAGGCATGGTTTATTTCCTGCGGCAGTTTGAGCATGGAGAAGGTGACTATACTAAGGAAAGAAAGATGTGGATTGATGACATTGATATAGAAGATATATTAAGTGAAGTAGAAAAGATAAAAAATAAAAAGGTAAAGTAAAATATAAAAATCTCTAAAGCTCAGAATAACGGGATATTTAGAATATCTTCAAAGCTTCTTTTTAGTAACTTCGAAGAAGTTACTGGTCATTCCCGTTGCGACGAGATATAGAGCCTCTTATCGAGGAGCATAGGGAACCCAGCGGGTGGAAGGTAGCAGGAAACCACCGAAGAGGTGGTTTCCTAGAAATAAAAAGTAAAGAAAGATTGGTGAAATAGGAGAATACAAAGGAGGACCTGTAAGGTCCTCCTTTGTGCTTATTGAGCTTATTCTACTACTATTACTATACCGAATACATCATCTGTTGCATCGTAGTCATCTACTATTATAAACTGTCCTGCTACTATATCATCGATAGTACCCATCTTCATAGCTCCACTTCTAGCGTCGTAGATCAGTACATCACTTGCAAGTTTAACTGATGTTAATCCAGCTTGTCCATCTCTTGTCTTGGATGCTTCGAATATTACGATTCTGTCTGACTTGTTGATGGATTTAACCTTATCAGCGTTAGCTTCTGTATCAGCTAATACTGAGATATCAGCCCTGAAGTTTGCCTGTCTAGCTGCAAGGTTTGCACCGCCGTCAAACTTGCCATCGCCATCTATATCGAATCTAACCAAGTCGCCCTTCTTTACGAAGAGGGTTGCGTCATCACTCTGGTTGTAAACATCCCTTGCTACTGTATACTGTACTTCCTGACCGTTAACATATAGTGTGATTATATCGTCATCGCCCTGGCTCTGTTTTTCAACAAACAGACCATATTTTGCTGTTGAACCAAGTAAGCTTGTTCCTGTTGTATCAATGTTAACGATAACGTCTTCAATCATTTTGTTTTCGTCATATACGAGGTAAAAGTTGCCGTTGTCAAGCAGGTTAGTTGCATCGTTGCCGTCAGCTGTCTTGTCGTCAGATACGATCTTATCCCAGTCAGCTATCTTAGAAGGATTATCAGAATCAACTGTATCACTGTTGAGATAAACTGTTGAAGAATTAGCGAAGTAGTCTGTTCCAGCAACTGTTATCTTCTGAGTAGCGTCCTTAATTCTGATTGTTGTAGGTGTATTCACGTATTCAACGTATACATCTTCAACCGAGTCATTTATGTCACGAGTTGTGATCTCATACAGGTTTTCAGCGTTTATTGTTCCGTCAGCAGATACATCATACAGAACTACTTGTCCAGCTGTTATAGCGTTTGCTGCAACTGTTGTGTCTGCATAGGTTGATAATGTTGCGCCAGTTGGATTATCTTTGTAGTCATCGCCTTTAATCTTGTAAGCTTTCTTTTCTCCGGCTGATGTCAATACCTGAATATAGAAGTCAGTATTACCGGCTGCATCAGGATTGCCTTCCCAGATAGCCTTTGCTACAACGCCTGTCTGCATTGTAGCACTACCTTTTACGCTGCCGCTTACAAGGATTATTTCGCCTGCTGCGTTCAAACTTAAAGCAGCTTCCTTGTTGTAGTAGTCGCTGATTGTTGCGCCAATTGCTGTTACGTCATCAACGTTTGATGTTTTTGTCATCAATGCAGAGTTGTCACGTGTCATAGCATACTCTTTGCCGTCTATTGTTATTTTCTTTCTAGTAGATGAGCTTGCACCATTCTCATCGTCAGATATCTTTGTTATTGTTCCTGTAACCTTGCTGTCTGAAACTACTAGATAATAAAGGTCACCGTTCTTGATATAAGTTACTGCATCGCCAGCTTTGATATCATCTTTTGTTGCAGCCTTGCCGTTCTTAACTATTACAACTTTTTCAGGATCTGCTGTAACGTCATCCAAATCAAACTTTGTTGCTGGTGATACTGCTACATTCTTAACTTCACCATTTGATTTGATTTCCTTAACAACAAAGTGTTCCATTACAACTGCACCTACTGTTATATCGTCTGCTACGAACATATTCATTGCTGCAATCTTTCCGCTGTCAAGTACAAGTGTAACCTCTGCAGCTGAGTCGCCAACTGCTGTTGCTATTGCATCAAAGTTTGCGTCAGAGAAAGTATAGTCTTTTGTGTTAACATAGATTTTAGCATCTGTCTTGAAAGCATATTCCTTATCATTTACTTCAATTTTATTATCTGTTGTGTTAAAGTCTGTTACATTACCCTCTACTACGTTTTCTGAATTAACTTTGATATAACTTACTTCATTGTCTTTACCAAATAAGATGTTAACTTTCTTTCCAAACAATGAGTTGAGGTCAACATCTGCTGCTGTTACTTCAACTGTTTCTTCATTTGAAGCAAGTAGAGCATCTAAGCCGGTCTTCTTAATCTTGATTTCATTGGATGCTAGTCCACCAGCTAATTGTGTTCCAGTAACTTCAACATCTTCAAATGCCTTTGGTACAAATTTGCCATCAGCATCTTTATAAACGTAGTCTTTGTACTGAACTTCCAATAAAGCTTTTCCTAGAGGACCGTATACAACTCCGTCAGCTGTATATTCTTTTTCGCCCCATTTTTCAGCTTCTAATGTGTTCCAAGCTAATTGAGCGATTGTTCCTCTTATAGCTTTATCGTTGCCGGCTATAGTTGCTACATCACTTGTAATACCGGCTTCTGATGCTTTTGACAGGTAATTAGCCGGCCATGTGCCTTTACCTTCTACTACAGGGCCCATACCTAAAGCTCTTACCAATATTGTGATAGCTTCTGCATAGGTTACGTTGTTTTCCGGTTTGAATGTTCCATCTGGGTAACCTTTAATCATACCCTTTTCAGCAGCCATGTTGACATATCCTGATGCCCAGTGGCTTGCGTTTACGTCCTTAAAGTTTGTTTGACCCTTTGAAAGGTCAGCTGCTGACTGCAAACCGAGAATATAGGTTGCAATCTTAGCGAATTCAGCTCTTGTAATATTCTGGTCAGGCTTGTAAGTTCCATCCGGATAACCTGCAAGTACGCCAAGAGCGCTCAGTTTTCCCACAGATTCTTCATAAGGTGTTCCTACTACGTCTGTAGGAGCAGCTGCAAATGCAGGTGCCATTAATGTGAACACCAATGCAAATACAACTAAAAGTGACAGCATCTTTCTACTTGACATGAATGAATCCCCCTTGTTTTTTAATATGTTTTTATTTGGATTACTTTGTTTGCTGAGCTGGCTTTTAGAACTGTTATCTTTGAGCACCAATCTTTCACCTCCTTTCAAGAAGACTCCCTTAGTTAACATAATACGACATCATAAAACAATTTTCCATAGAATCAAATCAATTGTAAGATATCTTTAATGCTAGAGTAATATAACATCAGATGTCGTAATATTTGCTACACTTGTAATGTGTTGGCTGAGTGTTATGTTAACCAACCGAAGTTATTTTACATTACAGGTATAAAGGTGTCTACATTTAATTAATAGTAATCAAGCCATATAATGGAACGCTAAGCCGGTATCTTTGAGTAAAATGCCGTAATATTGCAGAAAAATGATTTGTCTTCTAATATTTTATATAGAGAATTAATTAAACAAAACATTGGAACATATTGTACAATCATCTAAAGGTATAGTAAAATATGAAGTGTAAACAAAGTTAAAGGGGGATACCAATGAGATTTAATAAGCTGTACATACTTATTATTCTAATGATAATGACAATAGTGCTGCAGCCGGCAGTTTATGCTCAAACAAACTTCAAGGATATAGAGAAACACTGGGCCAAAAAAGAAATAGAGGAAATGGTTGAAAAGAAGTTTATTCTTGGATATCCTGATGGGACCTTCAACCCGGACAAGCAGGTTACAAAGCTGGATACTCTAATTATGGCTTCACGGGTGTTAGGGGTTGACAAAGAGGAAAACAAGGAAGAGGTTATTGCATCCGAAGACACCTATAAAGAAGCTCTTTCATCCTATAACATATATGGAAAAAAGGAAATTGCTTTCTTATTAAGCCATAAAGTGCTTCTTGATTCCGAATTTGATGCTTACCTGAAAGGTGATAATGCTAAGGCATATACTAAGAGATATGAGGCAGCCATCATATTTACAAAACTGATGGGTAAAGAGAAGGATGTAATAAATAAGACCATTATTATACTTCCTTTTATGGATTCACAGCAAATACCACTTCATGCCAAACCGTATGTTGAGTTCATGACCAACGAGGAAATCATGAAGGGCATAACAGTCAACGGTAAGACTGAGTTCAAGCCGAACGATTACCTTACCAGAGCCCAAATAGCTTTAATGCTTTTAAGAGTTAGTAAAAAAATAGATACACAGGCAGCTGTAAAACCTGTTGAAACTGAAACGACTTTCACCGGAACCATTAGTTATCTGGAATCAGGAAGCAGAATGATGCTTGTAACAAATGACTCATCAACCAAAACTTATAATTTGCTAACCTCTACTCCTATCAAGCTAGATAATACTACAGCAGATTTCAACAGTTTGGAAAAGGGTTTCGGTGCGGCCGTCAAGACCAAAGGAAATGAAATCCTGGAGGTAAGCACAACTTCAAGGGCTTATTCAAAAACGGTAAGCGGCCCTTTGACAAGTGTGCCAAGCACATCGTCTTCCAAGATAAAATTAAAAAATGGGCTGGATATTAATGCAGCTATAGAAGAATTTGAACTGGATGAGTATGTGCATATCACACGCAATGGTAATACATCAAGTATCCAAGGTATAGATGAAGGTGATTATGCTGCTATATATATATTGTCTAATAATAAGGTTGGTAAGATCGCAGCCGAGGATAAGGATCAGACAGTCACAGGTGTTGTAGAAAGTGTAACCGTGGATGACAAGGTGTATTTGAATGTTAAGGTGAAGGAAAAAACGGTTAAATATGAAGTTTTATCAGATGTAGTAGTCTATAGAAATGATGACCTTTCAAGTCTTAAGAATGTTAAAGCCGGAGATGAGGCAAAAATAACCTTAAGGTACAGGTCGGTTAAAGAAATTCGGGCAGAAAGTGAGAGAAAGACTATAGAAGGTACTATTGAAGAAATATTAATTTCAAAGAATCCGAAGATAACTGTAAAATCCGGTAACACTACTACTGAATATGATATGATCAATGATGCGGTAATAAAGGCTGATAATGTTCAATCAGAGATATATGACCTCAGATTAGGCTGTAAGGCTGACTTTGACCTTGACAATAATATAATTATAGGTGTAAAAGCAGAGAAGAAGATAGAAACACTCGAAGTTAGGGGTACTATCAAGTTGATTAATCTTAACCTTGGAGTAATAACCCTGACCGGAGAAGATGGTTCTACCCAGACCCAGATCTATGTAAATACATCTGCCACTAAGGTTAATGATATTATTAATTCTATAACACTAAAGCTTAGCGACCTTAAGGAAGGGCATAAAATCATAGCATATGGTAAGAATGATAGGGGAGTTTTTGTTACATCACTGATTGTTGTAACTTCTGAAGAATAAAAAATATAATGAAGGGGTGGGTGAAATACCTGCCCTACGGCGAATTCATGAAGCAAA
>DHFP01000105.1:8175-30824 GCA_002402315.1 Clostridiales bacterium UBA4821 | reverse complement strand
TCAAATTTGCACAAGTCAAGTAATTAATTTGAAGGTGCATATGATAAACTTAAAGCTTAAGACTGCTCTGGATTCAGTCGCTAGTGAAATAAAGGCAATTAAAGCCAATGACGTAATGGACAATCTGTTATGGTTATTTCTGATACTGGGACCTGCTTTATCAGCGTTTGTGTTTAAATTCTTTTATTATGATGTTTATTATTGGAAAGCAGTATCATTGTATTATTGTACAGTTATTTTATTTATTCTGCTTATCCTAAGAATTACCATAATAAAGCCGAGATTTAATATTACTATTCCCTGGCCTGTAATTATACTTATGGGTGTTGTGATAATATCTTCATTAATTTCCCCTTGCAGGGACAAGGTATTGTGGGGGCAGGTAGTATTTCATGAAGGAACCTTGACACTGATAAGCTACTATATAATATTTATAGTATCACAATATATCATCAGGACAGATGATTTTATAAAAAGAACAGCATATATGCTTTTTTTTATTGGAGCGTTTATCATTTATAATTCGTTTATACAGGAGATGTTTCTGGACCCGTATTTTTTACGTCTTGGAGGGACTTTTGGCCACAGAAATTACCTGGCAAGCTATTACACGCTTCTGCTGCTGCCGGCTGCAGGGCTATATCTGTTCAAAAAGAGTCTTGAAAGAAAATATCTGTTTTTTCTTGCTGCTTGTATATTTTTTTCTGCACTTATAGCGGTTCATACTAGAGGGGCATGGGTAGGCAATTTTTTAGGATTTATTCTATTTATTGTCCTTGCAAGGAAGCTCATAAACTACAAAAGGCTTGCCGTCCTTGCCATAACCTTTGTAATAATAGTTAGTATAATTAACATCTGGGAGGGAGGCTTGATTTTCTATCGTTTTAATTCCTTAACCAATGATGTTCAGACATTATCTTACAGTCAAAGTGATAAGACACATGTCGGATCATCCAGGTATATCATATGGAAATTAAGCTTGGATTTGATTCCAAAAAATTATTTGTTTGGAGCAGGTCCGGACATGTTTCAATATATCTTTCCGCAAGAAAAGTATATGAGTGCAGTCAACTCTAAGGATGAACAGGTTGCAAATGCGCACAACGAATATCTGAATATGCTTCTGACAATAGGAATATTTGGATTATTATCATATTTAACATTGATTTTTATGATTGCAAAAAAGTATTTAAAGGTGTACAGAAGTAATGGAATAAATACGCAGACATCCTTTTTAATGCTGGGAGTGTTTTGTGCCTGGTGCGCTTACCTGGTACAAGCCTTTTTCAATAACAGTGTTCTTCCAACATCCCCTACTCTTTGGGCAGTGATGGGAATGCTTTGGGCATACTCGGACATTAGCAGGCAGAAACAGATTTCTGATGAAAATGGTGTTGGTTAGTACAACTATATTTATACGGAAAATAATGTCCTCCAGATAGTTTCAATAGCATCGGGAAATACCTAATGGGTCCCGGGTATACTGGTTCGTTATCGGCATTTCCCTCAGAGGTATTTCTTATGGGTCAGGAGAAACTATCCTCCAGAAATTATTTTCCGTATAAATAACGAGGGGTTTCAAGTGATATGAAAAACGCTGTTCAATCAAGACATTTTACATCGGACATACTATTGGATGCCGATACGATAAAAAACCAGCCGGAAACAGTAAGAACACTGGGTATTCCTGGGAAAAGTTCCATATTATACGCCGTAGTTAAAAGGTTAGTTGATGTTTTTTTATCTTCGGTTGTATTACTGCTGTTGACGCCACTGCTTATGCTTGTTGCCATTCTGATAAAGCTTGATTCTCCCGGACCTGTTGTTTTTAAACAAAAAAGGGTGGGAAAGGACCAAAAGCTTTTTACGATTTATAAGTTCCGAACCATGGTTGACCATGCTGAAGGCTTTTTAGGCGAAATGATTGAAAAAAATATAATAGACAGGAAAATGCTGAAGGTTCATAATGACCCGAGGGTTACAAGAATTGGAAAAGTAATAAGAAAATTGAGTATTGATGAACTTCCGCAGTTGATAAATGTTATAATTGGAGATATGAGCCTGATAGGTCCCAGACCCACATCGCCCATGGAAGTTGAACAGTATGATGAGTGGTGCAAGGTTAGACTCAGTGTTTTACCCGGGATTTCGGGTTTGTGGCAGGCCAGTGGCAGAAGCAGGCTGGGATTCGAGAAGATGATGGAGCTGGACTATGAGTATGTTATGAACAGAGGGTTACTCTTGGATACGATAATAATACTTCAGACCATCCCGGCGGTGTTCAGGTGCGAAGGGGCTGAGTAGAACTTTAAAATCGTGTTTTATTATTTTATCATTCCTTAGATAGGAGCCAGTACAATGAAAAAAGCACTAATCACAGGAATAACTGGACAAGATGGTTCATACTTGACAGAGCTTTTATTAAGCAAGAATTATGAAGTGCATGGTATCATAAGAAGGAGCAGCAGCTTCAATACTAAAAGGATAGATCACTTGTTCGAGAATCCTGGAATAGGCAATAAGACATTGTTTCTTTATCATGGTGATCTTACAGATTCCAGCAATTTAAACAGATTAATAGAAAAAATCCAGCCGGATGAAATATATAATTTAGCGGCACAGAGTCATGTTCAAGTTTCATTTGAAGTTCCTGAATATACAGCTGAAGTTGATGCAATAGGAACGCTAAGACTGCTTGATGCAATCAAGAAAAGTGGTATAAATACAAGGTTTTATCAGGCATCAACAAGCGAGCTCTATGGAGGAATGCCGGAAACCGTACCTCAAAATGAACAAACGGTATTTCATCCTAAAAGTCCTTATGCAGCTGCTAAGCTTTATGCATATTGGATAACGGTAAATTACCGGGAAGCATATAATTTATTTGCTTGTAATGGTATTTTGTTTAACCATGAATCACCCAGAAGAGGAGAAACATTTGTTACTCGAAAAATAACAAGGGCTGTAGCCGGTATATATACAGGAAACCAGGAAGAACTTCATTTGGGAAATCTTGATGCAAAGAGAGATTGGGGATTTACCGGCGATTATGTAGAAGGTATGTGGCTCATGCTTCAACAGGAGAAGCCGCAGGACTATGTTCTTGCAACAGGAGAATCACATTCGGTGAGGGAATTTGTCGAACTTGCATTTAAAGAGGTTGGAATTGAAATAGAGTGGAAAGGTAAAGGAATTGACGAAAAAGGCTATAACAAAAAAACAGGAAAACCTTTAGTTTTCGTAAATCCAAGATATTTCAGACCGACAGAAGTTGAATTCTTATTGGGAGATTCAAGCAAAGCTGAGAGGGAATTGGGATGGAAAAGAAAAGTCAATTTTAGAGAATTGGTTCACATGATGGTAGCAGCGGATTTACAGTTAACAGTTGAGAGTTGACAGTTAAAAGACAAAAATAACTGTAAACTGTAAACTGACAACTGTAAACTAAATTGTGGGGGTCTTACGATTGGAAAGGAACAGCAAAATTTATATAGCAGGACATAAGGGTATGGTAGGTTCTGCTTTGGTTAGAAAGATGACAAGCCAAGGTTATTCAAATATAGTAGGCAAAACACATTCAGAGCTTGATTTAACCAATCAAGCTGCAGCAGAGGAATTCTTTAAAGAAGAAAAACCGGAGTATGTTTTTTTAGCGGCAGGAAAAGTTGGTGGAATTGGTGCGAATAGTGCTTTCCCGGCAGATTTCATAATGGAGAACCAGCTTATTCAGTGTAATGTAATAAGAAGTTCTTTTAATAATAATATAAAAAAGCTTATGTTTTTAGGCAGCTCGTGCATTTATCCAAAGATGTGCCCCCAACCTATAAAAGAAGAGTATTTGCTTACTGGCCCTCTGGAGCTGACTAACGAAGCCTATGCGCTTGCAAAAATATCAGGATTAAAGATGTGCCAGTACTATAATATTCAGTATGGGACCAATTATATTAGTGTTATGCCTACCAATCTGTACGGACCAGATGATAATTATGATTTAAATAATTCTCATGTTGTGCCGGCTTTAATTCGAAAGTTTCATCAAGCAAAGATTAATAATAAGCTTTTCGTTGAAGTATGGGGTACAGGTGAGCCGTTGAGAGAGTTTTTGCATGTCGATGATATGGCTGATGCTTGCGTATTTTTAATGAAAAACTATGAAGGTAACGAGTTTATTAATATAGGAACCGGAAAAGAGATCAGTATAAAAGAATTAGCTGGAATTATTAAGAAGATTGTTGGCTTCGAGGGTGAAATCAGATTTAATACCTCTAAACTAGATGGAACTCCAAAAAAATTATTGGATGTCAGTAATCTGGAAAGGCTAGGATGGAGGTTTAAAATTGAATTGGAGGATGGTTTAAGAACAACGTATGAAGATTTTAAAGCTAGAATGAAAAACTTGGAGATTACGCCAAGAATATAAAGCATACTTAAGTGATTAGTTGTTACTTTGTTTAAATAATAATTGGAGTAAGAGAGGAATTATGGAGGATAAATGGGAGCCCACGTTAGTCATAGAAGCAGGCAAAACAGATAAGCAGTATTTCAAAGACCTGTGGCATTATCGTGAACTACTTTACTTTTTGGCATGGAGAGATATTTTAGTTCGATATAAGCAGACAGTGCTAGGAATAGCTTGGAGTATTATAAGACCATTATTTACAATGATAATATTTACTGTTGTTTTTGGTAATTTGGCGAAGATGCCGTCTGGAGGCATACCATATCCTATATTGGTTTTTACAGCAATGCTTCCTTGGCAGTTGTTTGCAAATTCTGTCAGTGATATCGGCAATTCGTTGATAGCCAATGCAAATATGATAAGCAAAGTATATTTTCCCAGGTTAATAATACCTGTTAACTCTATAATAGTGAATATGGTTGATTTTTTAATTTCGTGTGTAATTTTAGCATTATTAATGATGTGGTATAATTTTATACCAATTTGGAGAATTCTCTTTTTGCCTTTGTTTATCATTCTGGCAATCCTTGCATCGCTAGGCCTAGGATTATGGATTTCTGCGTTAAATGTGAGATTTCGTGATTTCCGGTATATAATCCCGTTTATTATACAACTTGGTTTATATATTTCTCCAGTTGGCTTTAGCAGTAATGTTATACCTGAAGAATGGAGATTGATATATTCTATTAATCCAATGGTAGGAGTAATTGAAGGATTCCGGTGGGCGGTTTTGGGAAAAAGCATACATCTTTATTGGCCGGGCTTTTGGTTTTCCGTCAGTTTGGCTGTTTTGATATTTATATCGGGAATCTGGTATTTCCGTAAAACCGAATGCACTTTTGCCGATATTATATGAGGTGCATATGAGTACTGTTATCAAAGTAGAAAATTTAGGAAAAAAATATTTGATTAATTGTAAGAAGCAGCAATCATATGCTACTTTAAGAGATACTATTACACAAACTGCATTTAAATTGGGAAAGTGGATAGTAGATCCATTTTCAAAAAAGAAGGGTACCTGTCCAAGGCATGAAGAATTCTGGGCTCTAAAAGATGTTTCTTTTGAAATTAATCAAGGAGATAGAATCGGCATCATTGGACGAAACGGTTCTGGAAAGTCAACATTATTAAAGTTATTAAGCAGGATAACTGAACCGACAACAGGCAGGATTTCGATTAAAGGCAGGGTGGCTAGTTTGTTGGAGGTAGGCACCGGTTTCCATCCGGAGTTAACAGGAAGGGAGAATATTTACCTTAATGGATCTATTCTGGGAATGAGCAAGGCTGAGATAAAGAAGAAATTTGATGAGATTGTTGACTTTGCTGAAATAGAAAAGTTCCTTGATACTCCTGTGAAGTGGTATTCTTCAGGTATGTATATGCGGTTAGCTTTTGCAGTTGCAGCTCATTTGGAGCCGGAGATATTGATTGTGGATGAAGTATTGGCTGTTGGCGATGTGGAATTTCAGAAGAAATGTTTGGGGAAGATGGAGGAAGTTGGGAAAGAAGGCAGAACAGTATTATTTGTTAGTCATAATATGGGTGCTATTGAGCAGCTTTGTACAAGAGGAATACTGCTTGAAAAAGGACACATAAAAAATATTAGTGCTGATGTTAACTCAATAATTAAGGAATATACTTTTGATCCTAATAGTGATTTGGAAACGAATATTTGGATAAATTCCGGAAAAAATTTTTTAAATCCTTGGTTTAAGCCACTGAAAATGTCGATAACTGATGAAAAAGGTAATGACTTAAAATCACCTGTGAGAAACGACTCGGAATTCCGGGTTCAAATTGAAGGTGAAATTCAAAAGATGGATCCTGCATTAACAGTTGGCTATGCGGTTTATTCTCAAGAGGGTATCTTATTGTACTGGTCATATCAAACAGATGAAGATGAAGAAAAATGGCCAAAATTTAAAATGGGATTTAATATATTAAGAAGTCAAATACCAAAAAGGTTTTTAAACGAGGGTACTTATAGAATTGAGTTAATAGGAAACTTACATTTTAGGGAATGGTTATTTGAGCCGGAGGTTAATGCTCCATCTATTTATTTAAGAATAGAAGGTGGATTGAGTGATTCACCATACTGGAGTATGAAAAGACCTGGTGCTATTGCACCAGTAATGGAATGGAGTATAGAATGAGAATCATCAGCATTTTCTTCTTTTGATGAAACCTCAGAAATTTACGATATAAATTTTGCCTTTGATTTAATTGAACACTTAAACAATATCCGATTCTAAGAAAAACTCTTTAATTATCTGGGAAAATGAAAAGGTGGTTATTATATTGAAATTATCAAACATTTTTAGAAGAATAGCTAAGAATTTAAATGATTTTGCGAAATGGATTGATTATAAAAGCTATGATTTAAGTTTTTATAAGTTTACTGATTGTTTTGAAACTATTCATGTATTGAGTCAATATATTAAGCCTAGAATTTTATGCGATATTGGAGCGCATACGGGTGACTGGACTTATATAATGCATAAGGTAAATCCCCAACTTAAGCATGTTGTGTTATTTGAGCCGCAAAAAAAGCTGCATAAAAGTCTAAATTGTATTTTGCTGCCTGGTGTACAGAAGGTGATTTATCCTTTTGCTCTTGGAGATAAAGAAGAATCGAATATTATTAAGGGAGGAACTGCTTCTGCATCAATTTTACATGCAACGAGTAATCAGGATTATTTTTTTCAGGAAGTCTAACTGATGAGCAGGAACCAATTGAGATTAAGATACTTGATAAGATTTACTATGACGATAACCTTCCTTATCCGGATGTAATAAAGGTTGACGTGCAGGGTTTCGAATTAAATGTATTAAAAGGGTCTAAAAATGTCCTTTCAAAAACAAAATATTTGGTTGTAGAACTTTCTTTCAAGGTACAATTATACTTGGGGAGGGGCATCCTGGCGGCGAGCCTGGTTAAACTACGATTATGACATGAAATTATGGTCAAAGATTTCGAAGGCTGAATTTCTTAATAAGATTTTTAAGAAAAAAAGCCATGTTTTATATTGGGAAAAAATATTTAATGATGCCTATAATAATCCTAATAAAGACTATTGGGATTACCAATGGACGTTTGCCTGTTGGATTCAGAATGGTTTAAGTATTCTTCCAAGTGTTAATTTGATTTCAAATATTGGCTTTGGTGCAAACGCAACTCATACAAAGGATGTAGAAAGTCAGTTATTTAATATGTTAACCGAGGAGATGATTTTCCCGTTAATACGTCCACCATTTGTTGTGCGAGATACTGAGGCGGATGATTTTGATCAAAGTACTATTCTTGGAGAGGTTAAATTTAACCTATATGATAAAATTAAAGAAAATTTAAAGAAAATTAATCTAGTTGGGCAATAATGGAAGGAACTATTTTTAATGAGACTTTGATTAACTCAAGGAGAATGTAAATAATGTTTAATAAGTTCTTGCAAGGTTTACAATTAAATAAATCAAGACAATTAAAAAGAAGTAGAAGTGGTGCTGTAACTCTAAATGGCTTAAAAATTAAATATCTTAATGGTATTTCTACCTATTATGAATATCAAGATATTTTTATAAAAAAAATATACCACTTTGAAACAAACAAAACAGATCCTATAATTATTGACGCAGGCGGTTGTATAGGTATGGCTACTCTATACTTTAAAACTATTCATCCGCAAGCGAAAGTAATTATTTTTGAACCTGATCCCAAAGTATTTTCGATACTAAAGTTTAATATGGAGCAAAACAATATTAAAGATGTGACTACACTAAATTTGGGCTTAAGATCGGAGGAATGCGTAAAAGATTTTTACTCGGACGGTTCTGATGGAGGTTCAATGGTTGTTCATGACAATACAAGAGAACTGATTCGAGTTAATATAGATAGGTTAAGTAAATATATAAATCAGCCGATTGATTTCTAAAAATTAATATTGAAGGCATGGAATATGATGTGTTAAAGGAAGTAGGAGCAAAACTAAAACTTATAAAAAAGTTAGTTTTAGAGTATCATGTGTTTAGCGATTTGCCTCAGAATTTAGGAAAGATACTTAATATTTTAGACGAGAATGGATTTACTTATTTGATAGCGGAAGTCCCAAGCGTTAGAATGCCTATACCATTTAAATTAAACAATTCATACAAATACTTTAACTTGATATATGCAGAAAATAAAAGTTTTGAGGGATAAAATGATAGCAAGATTATTTAACAAAAAATTATTATTAGAGCCTGTAAGTAATATGTTTGGTTTTGATAGAGGAAAGCCAATAGATAGATATTACATAGAAACTTTTCTTAATAAAAACAAAGCAAAAATAAAGGGAGACGTGTTAGAAATTGCAGAATCAACTTATACTAAAATGTTTGGTGGAAGTAATGTTGCCAAATCTTTAATTTTGCATGCAACTCCTGATAATAAAGATGCGAACATAATAGGAGATCTTGCTATAGGTGAAGGAATCACGGAAAATGCTGCAGATTGCTTCATTCTAACTCAAACACTATGTTGTATTTATGATATAAGAGCTGCTGCAAGAAATTGCATTAAGCTATTAAAGCCAGGAGGATATCTTTTGGTCACTGTGCCTGGAATTACACAGATAAGCAGATATGATATGGATAGATGGGGGCAATATTGGAGCTTTACTGATTTATCATTAAAAATGCTTTTTGAGGAAGTAGTAGATAAAAAGTATATAGATGTTTCAACTTATGGAAATGTTAAAACTGCAGCAGCTTTTTTATACGGTTATGCCGAACATGAATTTAGTAAGAAAGATTTAGATTATAATGATAAGAATTATCAATTAATAGTTACTGCAATTATACAAAAACCTGAGAACTAAGAGGTATAGCATTTAATGATGATAAAAAGATTAAAAACGCTTTTTAAAAATACTTATTATAAGAATAAAGCATGTGGCGTTGTTTTAATTTATCATAGAGTAGCTGTTCTAGAAAATGATACTCACCAGTTAGCTGTTAGTCCTAAAAAATTTGAAGAGCAAATTAAATATTTAAAAAACAGATTTAATGTAATAAGTCTTCAGGAAATGATTTCAGAACTAAAAAACGGAAGAATGCAAAAGAATTCAATAGTAATTACCTTTGACGATGGGTATGCTGATAATCTATATAATGCAAAACCTATACTTGAGAAATATAGTATTCCTGCTACAATATTTGTTACAGCGGGTATGGTTGGCAGCAATAGGGAATTCTGGTGGGATGAACTTGATAAAATTATTTTATCGAATAGAATAAAAGGCTGCAGAGACATGAATAAGTACATGGAATTACATTCGTTGCTGAAAAATATGGATTATGAGCAAAGAGATCAAGCAATAAAAACCATGGCAATGGAATCCGGAATTTCTTTAAAGGCTAGAAAATCACATAGAATTCTAAATCATAAAGAGCTAAAAGAACTTTCGAAGAGCAGCGTTATTGAAATAGGAGCCCATACAATGTATCATAGTGTACTAGCTAATAGTATACTGGAAAAATATGAATATGAAATAAAAGAATCCAAAAGAGTTTTAGAGGAAATATTAGGATACGAAATAAAGAGCTTTTCTTACCCGTTTGGGGGAATAGAAGATGTCTCTGATGAAGCAAAGCATCTGGTGAAAGAATCTGGTTTTGAATGTGGTATTGCTAATGAACAGGGAATTGTGTATAAAACTACCGATCCATTTTGGGTTCCAAGAAGAATAGTTAGGAATTGGGATATAAATGAGTTTAGACAAAATATTGACTCATTCTTATTTGCTAGCGTAACTGACTTGTTTGTGGCTTCAAGAAAGGTTTTTATTAGTAGTTTTGCAGCTCATAGAACTTATAATAATAAGCTTCTTCCAGCAATAAAAAAGCATAATATTCAAAAAGAGAGTAAGAAACATGTTAAGAACATACTTCATATAAACACGCATGACAACATAGGAGGAGCTGGAAAACTAGCTTATCAATTAAATAATTTACTTAATAGCAAAATGTATAATTCTAATATGCTCGTAGATAGAAGTATTACAGACCATCCAAAAGTCAGTGTTTTACCAAGAGATAATTCCAAACAACAAAGAATGCTTGAATATTATCAGCAACGGTATGGGTGGCTTGATTTTTTTTGTATGCAGAGTATGCATATAAAGGATTTGCAAATTTTTAAAGAAATTGATATATTGAACTTACATAATCTTCACGGAGGGTACTTTAGTCTATTTGCACTTCCTGAGCTTACTGCCTATAAGCCAACAGTATGGACTTTGCATGATATGCAGGCAATAACAGGACATTGTGCTCATTCATTTGATTGTGAAAAATGGACAAGTGGCTGTAAAAATTGTAGTAATTTAAAAACTTATCCGTCAATTGATGTAGATACAGCAGAGTTTTTATGGAAAACAAAGGGAAAAATATATGAGAATTCTTATTTAAATATCGTATGTCCATCCTTATGGTTAGCAAGGAAAGTTCAAAATAGCATATTAAAAGATAAAAATGTAACAGTTATACACAATGGTGTAGATTCTAAAACTTTTAAATTAATTGACAAAAATTATGCAAAGAGAATATTGGATTTTAAAGAAAACACCAAACTAATAATGTTTTCTGCACATGGAGGTGCTGAAAATATCTGGAAGGGTGGAAAGTATATTAACCTTGTGTATAATAGTTTATGCGATAAGGAAGATATTTTGTTTTTGAATATTGGAGGAGAAAAGACTTGTTATAGACACAAAAATTGGCTTGATGTATCATATATATATGACGAGAAAATGCTTGCCTTGTATTATTCAGCAGCTGATTTATTTATTTATCCTTCTGTTGCTGATAATTGTCCTTTGGTTGTTATTGAATCACTAATGTGCGGAACGCCTGTGGTTTGTTTTAATACCGGAGGAATTCCAGAACTGGTCCAGCATTTAAAAACAGGATATGTTGCCAAATATGAAAATGTTGAAGATTTTATTAAAGGCATAAATTTATTTTTAAAAGACAATGAATTAAGAAAATACGCAGGGATAGAAGCGGCAGAAGATGCATCCAAAAGGTATACATTAGATGTAATGACAAATAAGTATATTAAATTATATGAACAGGTGATAAGAGATCATGGGAAATAAGCCAGTAATATCAGTTGTAATTGGCACCTATAATAGAATTAAATTTTTAAAATTAGCCATAAACAGCGTAAGAAAAGATCTTGAAAATTTTTCACATGAAATAATAGTTGTAGATGGTGGTTCTACAGATGGGTCAATACAATGGTTAACTAAACAAAAAAGATATTATTACAATAGTTCAACATAATAGGGGATTTTACAAGGGAGAAGAAATAAAGCCGAAATCATGGGGATATTTTATGAACCTGGGCTTTAAATGCGCACAAGGAAAGTATCTATGTATGTTGAGTGATGATTGTTTGGTAATACCCGGTGCAATAAAAAATGGTTATGAGTTTTTTGAGAGTCAATTAAAAGAAGGGAAAAAAATGGGAGCGGTTGCATTCTATTGGAGGAACTGGCCTGAACAAGACAAATATAACGTTGGTCTTACACTTGGAGACAAAATGTTTGTCAATCACGGTATGTATCTAAAAAGTGCTATGGAAAGTGTAGAATATGTTGATGAAGATACTTACAGTTTTTATTGTGCAGATGGGGATCTTTGCCTGAAAATGTGGGGAAAAGGATATGTTTGCATAGATTCCCCTAATTCATATATTGAACATCATTTACATGCTAATAAACGTGTAAGAAAATCAAATTTAGCAAAAGTTGAAAAAGACTGGTCAGAGTATTTATGCAAATGGGAAAATATATTTTACGATCCGTCAAGAAAAAATATTGGAGGATGGATTGAAAAGGAATTCAAAGATCCATCATTAACGGCACTTAAGTTTGGGTATAAGCTTCGGAGTAGTAGATTCATATCATTATTAAAAATGCTAAAAGAAAAAGTAAAAATATGACAAAGATGAGTCGATATATGAGTAGTGTTTCGGTAATTGTACCAACGTGGAATAGAGCAGATATGATAAAGAAGGCTGTACAAAGCGCTATTAACCAAACCTATCCTCCTTTAGAAATACTAGTATGTGATGACGGTTCAATAGATAATACCGAAAAAATAATAAATTCACTCAATGATCCACGTGTTATTTGGGTCAAGGGTTCTCATTCTGGTAGTCCTGCTATTACAAGGAATCGAGGGATTTTAAAATGTAAAGGTGAATGGATAGCTTTTCTCGATAGCGACGATGAATGGTTACCTAAAAAACTTCAAAAACAGATAGAGTTAGCTTATAAGTTAGGTTGTAAAGCGATATGTTCTAATGCATACCGTTTACTACCCGAAAGAGGAATTGTTGGTACTTTATTAACTTGGAATAAAGAAATAATAATGCTGGATGACCTGCTTAATTGTAATCAGGTTATATGTAGTTCGGTAATGATACATAGGTCACTTTTCGAAAAAACGAATGGTTTTCCGGAGGATACTAAAGTTATAGAAGATTATGCTTTATGGCTTCGCATAGCTATAATGTCAGATTTTGCATTTGTAAATGAACCTTTAGTTATTTACAGAGATGATGCCGTTAATAGTATAAGAAGCAAAGTAATATCAGATGAGTTACTCCAACGAAAATATATATTTAATGATTTTTTAAACTGGGCTAAAAATTATAGAAGTATAAACAAATCATACCACCATTTCATTCAAAAAGTTAGAAGAGAATACTGGAAAACTATATTTAATTTATGGATAAGAAAAATAAGGAATTTTTTATCCATGAATATTAATAATTGATGAAGGTTAGGATGACGGTATTAGATGCGGTTGAGTTGCATAAACAAAATTCCCAATTAATACTTTTATGATATTTTTGAAATCTATAGTATAAATATACTTTGTGGAGGCTAATGTATGAAACTTCATCTTGGATGCGGTCAAAAATATTTGGAGGGGTATGTAAACATAGATTTTTCTTTAAATTCACATACGGTTCAAGAAAGTAGTATTGCTGATATTAGATGCGACATTTTGGATTTAAACTATCCGGCGGAATCAATTAAAGAAATACGGCTGCATCATTTATTCGAGCATTTCCCTAGACCTGTTGCCTGTGCCTTACTTGCCAGTTGGTATTCATGGTTAAGACCCGGCGGAGTAATTCATATTGAGGTGCCTGATTTTGAGAAGACTGCTCGAACAGTACTGAATCATTTTACCTCTTTTGAGGAAAAAGCTGTTGCTGAGAGACATTTGTTTGGCACACATGAGGCAGGATGGGCTGTTCACTGTGAAGGGTATACGCCAAAATTATTACAAAGCTTTATAGAGAAGTTCGGTTTTAGAACTATAAAAATAAAAAAGAATAATTGGAAAGGAACTCATAATTTTGAGTTGATTGCTAAAAAAATAAAACTTGATATACAAAAACATACAAAAGAAGGTTTCAAGGTTATAACAGAGAATTTTTTAAAGGGATTTTTATTAGACAATTCGGAAAGTGAGTATAAACTATTATCAGTATGGCTTAATATCTTTGATAATCAGATAGAAAAAACTTGGGCAAGTTAATATTAGATATTCCTTAGCAAATGGAGGCTTGCATGAAGATCCTACATACGGTTGAGTTCTATCATCCATCCATTGGGGGCATGCAGGAGGTTGTTAAGCAAATTTCAGAGCATTTAGTTAAATTCGGCCATGAGGTTACAATTGCCACCACAAGATTACCTGAAAGAACTTATAAAGAGTTAAATGGAGTTAAAATTGTTGATTTTAATGTTTCAGGTAACTTGGCTCGAGGTTTGTCTGGAGATATTGACAGCTATAGGAGGTTTATACTGAATTCTGAATTTGATATTATAACCAATTTTGCAGCTCAACAATGGGCAACAGATGCAATAATACAAATTACTGATAGTATTAAAGCAAAAAAAGTTTTCGTTCCGACTGGTTTTTCCGGCTTATATGATACCGCATATAAGCATTATTTTGAATCCATGAAAGTATGGATGAAAAAATATGATGTTAACATATTCCTTTCAAATGATTATCGGGATATAAATTTTGCCCGCAATTCTGGAGTGAAAAATTGTGTTATAATTCCAAATGGTGCATCGCAAGATGAATTTTTAGCAGAAGTAAATATAGACATAAGAAGTAAACTTGGAATTTCAAAAGAAGAATTTTTAATTATCAATGTAAGTTCTCATACAGGTATAAAGGGTCATCAAGAAGCAATTGATATCTTTAACCAAACCAAGATTAAAAATGCTGTATTTTTAATGATAGCTAACAGCTTTGAGCAGGGATGCAATAAGTCATGTAAACAAAAAGAGCTGCGTTTTAAGAAGTCAATAAAGAGATTGTTTGATAGGAAAAAACTAATAATAACTTCATTGACAAGGGAAGAAACCATAGCAGCATATAAGGAGGCAGAGCTTTTTTTATTTACTTCAAACATAGAATGTTCGCCTATTGTACTTTTTGAATGTATGGCATCAAAAACGCCGTTTCTAACAACTGATGTAGGAAATGCAAAAGAAATTATAGATTGGTGTCAGGCAGGTTTGTTATTACCTACTTTAAAAAATTCAAGAGGATATAGTAAAGCAAAAATTAAAGAATCTGCAAGAGTGCTAAAACAGATTTATATACAAAATGAACAAAGAGAGTTAATGAAAACATTAGGATTTGGAGTGTGGACAAGACGTTTTACATGGGATAAAGTAAGCAGAGAATATGAGAAACTCTATTTCAGTTTATTGGAGGTTTAAATGAGAATATTTTATGCCTCGGATACAACTCCTAATTCAGCATTTCAATCTAATCTATGGCGTAATAATTTGTTGGTGCCGTTGATGGAGCTAGGTCATGATGTTATTGAATTTAATTTTGATTTGCGGAAAACTTTCCAGAATCTTAATCATGACGATCCAATACAAAGGAATTTCATAAAAAAGAATCGGACTATAGTAACAAAAGAATTATTAAAGCAAATACGCGCAGCCCATGCAATTAAGCCTATAGACCTTTTTTTCAGTTATTTTTATGATGCGTGTATATTACCGGAAGCTGTTGATGAAATTCGTTCAATGGGAATAAAAACTGTTAACTGGTATTGCAATGGTTCTTATCAATTGCATTTAGTTAAAGAAATTTCTCCACGTTATGACTGGTGTCTGGTACCAGAAAAGTTTAGACTTAAAGATTATATTGCTATGGGAGCAAGACCTATCTACTGTCAGGAAGCTGCTAACCCTAATATTTATAAGCCTTATGATTTGCCAAAAGAGTATCTTGTTACGTTTATAGGGCAGGCCTATGGGGAGAGGCCCTATTATATCAAATATTTAACCGAAAAAGGAATTGACGTTAGGGTATGGGGATTTGGGTGGGAAAGATATTCTCAGGATGCTATAATTAGTAATAAACTAAGCACTTTTAATAAGATTCTTAAAATAAGCCGAAAGCTATTGACTATCGATGGATGGAAGGTAGTAGGGAGGCGGTTGAAATCTTCCTTGAATCTGCTATGCTGTGAAAAGAATAATGCAGATGATAATAAGATAACTTTGCCAGAAGGAATTATTAGCGGAGTTTTGTCAGATATTGATATGATAAAAATGTACAGCCGTTCAAAGATAAACCTTGGGTTTTCATCTTGTGGAGAGACTCATAAAAGTGGTAAGCGAACACTGCAAATTCGATTGCGTGATTTTGAAGTACCTATGAGCGGTGGCTTTTATATGGTAGAATATATGGAGGAACTTGAGGAGTTTTTTGGCATAGGTAAGGAAATTGTTTGTTATACAGGACCAGAGGATTTAGTTGATAAAATAAGTTATTATCTGAAACATGATAGTGAGAGGGAAAGAATACGCTTAGCTGGTTACCAGCGTTGTTTAAGAGAACATACGTGGCATAAGCGGTTTGAAATGGTATTCAAGGAAATGGGGTTGTTATGAGCACGAAAGTATCTGTAATAATGCCTGTGTATAATGGTGAAAAATATCTTCGTAGAGCTATCAAGAGTATTCTTAATCAGAGCTTTGCTGATTTTGAATTTTTAATAATTGATGATGCTTCAACTGACAAAAGCAGAGATATAATCCAATCTTATAAGGATCCAAGAATTCGGTTCATCCGAAATAATACGAACCTAAAAATAGTTCTTACCCTTAATAAAGCATTAGATTTAGCACAGGGTGAGTATATTGCAAGAATGGATTGTGATGATATAAGTTTAGCTGATAGGCTTGCCAAGCAAGTTGCTTTTATGGATAGTCATCCAGAAATCGGAGTTTGTGGAACATGGGTCAAGATTTTTAAGTATGGTGTAAGAAAAGTTTGGCGTTATCCAACCGAACCAGGAATTATTAAAAGTTTACTTCTGTTTCAATGTCCACTAGCCCATCCAACAGTGATGTTGCGAAAAAAAATATTAAACAAGAAGTTATATTATAACCCCCTTTATATTTATGCAGAAGATTACGAATTTTGGACACGTTTATCAAAATATACTTCTATTGCAAATATAGGAGAAGTCCTATTGGAATATAGGAGGCATCCAAATCAAGTTTCCCTGCGTCATGAAGAGGAGCAGATGGCAACTTCAGATTTAATAAGAAAGACTCAGCTTTTACAGTTAGGCATTCAGCCCAACGATGAAGAATTAAAATTACATCAAGCAATATGCTCATACTCGTTTAAAGCTACTCAAAGCTTTATAGAACAATGTGAAATGTGGCTACTCAGACTAAAGACGGCAAACAATGTTGTATCCGATTTGCCGCAATCTGAGTTTATGCAGGTTCTAGCTGAGAGATGGTTCGTTATATGTAATAGGGCAGCTAACTTAGGAGTATGGACTTGGAATAGGTTTTGGCAATCACCCTTAAGTTCAGCAATATATCTGACTTGGAAGCAAAAAATCACATTTGCTTTAATGTGTGGAATTAATATAACACTAAATTGAAGTACAATCTTGAAGAATTATAAAAGTAAAAATATCTGTTTCTAACACATACGAAAGGATAGACTATGGTGGAGTATCCTTTAGTATCTATTATCATTCCTACTTATAATAGAGAAGAATTCATTAGGAATTCAATTATTTCTGCTGCAAATCAAACCTATAAGAATATTGAGATAATTGTAATTGATGATGGAAGTACAGATAATACAGGTTGTATTGTAAAACAAATACAACAAAATACTGACATAAAAATATATTATTATTACCAAAAAAATTCAGGGGTATCTAGTGCAAGGAACTTCGGCATTGAAAAGGCAAATGGTGAATATATAGCATTTCTGGATAGTGATGACCAATGGGACTGCTCCAAACTCGAAAAGCAAATGGCCAGAATTGTTGAGATTGGGGCGCAAGTATGCTACTGCGGGACAATTAGGCACTTTGTGAAAGATGGAAGGAAGAAAAAAATCAATAATAGTTTCAGAGAAGGTAGAATTTTATTTGACATATTAAAGGATTATACAAACGCAGAAACCATAACATGGGTGATAAAGAAACAAGTATTAGCTGAAAATAGAATAAGATTCTATGAAGGATGCAATTATGGTGAAGACATGGAGTTGTTCTTAAAGATTGCAACTCTTTGTGAAGTGTGCTGTGTTAAGGAATATTTATGTTATTATACCATGCATGAAACCTCCCTGGTGCATGATGCTGCAAATCAGTTCCAGGCAAAAGAAATGTGGGGAAGGTACAAAAAATGGCTCAGAAATACAAAAATAGTGAACTATAATGCTGAAAAAATTATGGTTATAATGGACAGATATACTATACCGAGCGGATTACTAAGAATTTTATTCGATTATAAAAATTATAAAGGTTTTTGCCCTTCTGATTTTAATACTCAATTGAAAAAATATGAGAATCATGTTCAAAAACTGAACATATTTCTTGGAGCGCATAAAATAAGGCTACTTTTATTTAAGTGGTGTGTTTATAATAATAAAGTAAACAGATTAGTTAACTTCCTTAGAAACTTACGGAATGAATTTCATGCAGGAAAATCCAAATAACAGTATATTCAAAACGTGATTTTGCAGGGAGATCCTTTCAATGAATAATATTAGTTTATTAATGATAACACCGATATTGGGACAAGGCGGAACAGAGATATACATTCTCAATTTGGCTGAGTTTTTAAAAGAGAAAGATATAAATCCTATAGTAATGTCAGATGGTGGAGTTAGGGAAAACGAGATTTCGAACAAAAATCTCAAGTATATAAAGGTTAAATGCTTACACAAGAGAAGCCCAATAAATATATTCAAAGCAATTTATCATATTGCACATGTTGTTATAAGGGAAAATATTCAGTTGATACATGCCAGTTCCATTTATACAACAATTGTATCAAAGATTGTGACAGTCATTTTACTAAAACCCTATATAAAGGTACTAATAACCTTACATGGAGGACCAAATAGGAATATTGAGAAGACCTCTGCCAAACTATTAAATATTTTTGCAGATAAAGTTGTTGCTCTATCTGAAGTTGCAAAAGAAAAATTAATAAAATTCGGCTTAAGATCCGAAAAGATAAAAGTAATTTACAATGGAATCAAACCATTGAAAAAGACAACCAAAGAGACAACCGATAAAATTGTTGTTGGTACCTGCGGAAGACTAACCGAGCAGAAAGGACATAAGTTTCTTATTGAAGCAATAAGTAAAATTGAAGTACCGGGAGTACAGTGTCTGATAGCTGGAGATGGTGAGTTAAGAAATGAATTACAGAAGCAAGTTAATGAATTAGGAGTAAGTGAAAGGGTTAAATTATTAGGATTCAGAAACGACATAGCTGGTTTATTAAATAGTATGGACGTTTTTGTTTTACCATCGTTATGGGAACAGCTCCCTATATCCATTTTGGAAGCCATGTCACTTGGAAAACCAATTATTGCTACTAGTGTAAACGGTGTTCCAGAAGAATTAGGTGACTGCGGAATTTTAATTAATCCGGCAAATGTCGAGGAAATTATTAATGCAGTAGAATTGTTAGTAAAAAACAAAGAGCTTCGGGAAGAACTGGGGCGAAAAGCGGAGCAAAGATTTTATAAATATTTCAGGCAGGAAGTTATGGGTGAAAAAACTTTGGAAGTGTATAAAGAATTTTTAGACCTTTAAAAGAAAGGTATTGATTTCTATGAAAATCGCACTGATCCACGAATGGCTGACTAATGTCGCCGGTTCGGAGAAAGTCCTCATGAACTTCATGGAACTATTCCCCGGCAGTCCGGTATATACTTTAATCTACAACCCAGAGGCCATGCCGGACGTATTTAAGGACAAGCAGGTATATACGTCTTTCATAAACAACCTCTGGGGGGCAAAGAAGAAGCACCAAAGGTTTCTTCCGCTTATGCCCATAGCCTTCGAACAGTTTGATTTGAGCAGATATGACATAGTATTATCAAGCAGTTCGGCGTGTGCCAAAGGAGTAATAACGCGTGCGGACACAATGCATGTATGCTACTGCCATACTCCAATCCGGTACGCTTGGGATTTTTATCATCTATACCTGCAAAACGAAAAATCAAGCTGGATCAAGAAACTGCTGATTCCGGTGCTCATGAATTATTTAAGGCTCTGGGATGTCGGTACTGCAAACAGGGTTGACTATTTTATAGCCAATTCGTACAATGTTGCCAATAGAATCCGGAAGCATTACAGGCGGGATGCGGAGGTTATCCATCCTCCTATTGATACTCATTTCTTTACTCCGGACGGGAAGAAAGGCGATTACTATCTTATTGTTTCAAGGCTTGTACCGTACAAAAAAGTGGATATTGCAGTAAAAGCGTTTAATAAGCTTGGGTTAAAACTGGTTGTTATAGGAAACGGAAGCGAGCTTCAAAAACTGAAGAATATTTCGGGTACCAATATTGAGTTTCCAGGCTGGCAGCCGGATGAAGTCATAAGAGATTATTATAGAGGATGTAAAGCGGTCATCTTCCCTGGTGAGGAAGACTTTGGCATGACTCCGCTGGAAGCTCAGGCCTGCGGAAAACCTGTAATTGCTTATGGAAAAGGCGGAGCGTTGGAAACGGTTATTGAAGGGAAAACGGGACTGTTCTTTATGCAACAGGATGAAACATCCCTTATTGAAGCCGTAAGGCGGTATGAGAGTCTGAGTTTTGACGAGGGAATCATTAGAAAACATGCGGAGAGTTTTGGGAAGGAAGAATTTAAAGGAAAGTTGAATTTATTTATAGACCGGAAATATAATGAATTTAAAAAAATGGATGGAAAACGAGGTTGTTTTAGTGTGTAGTTATGGTACAATAAAGAAGTATAGAAAAGTAATTATTGGAGAATTGAATGGAAGAGCAAATCATAAACTTTATAAAAAACTTGGCAGAAACCAATATACAAATAACATATTTAACTTTTTTTCTCTCCAGTTTCCTGCAGGTAACATTTCCGCCTTACCCGGGTGATAGTATAACTATTTTGTCAGGGTATATAACTACAGTCAGCAATTCATTCAAGATGGCAGACGTAATATTAATTACCATATGTGGTACGCTATTGGGCTCATACATTGTTTATAAGATAGGTTACATTAAGGGGGATGAAGTTTTAAATTACAGGTGGGTTAAGAAATTTTTACCTAAAAAGAAGAAAAGTAAAGCGCAAAGGATGTTTGATAAGTATGGACCGGGAGCAATATTCCTAAGCAAGTTCATTCCAGGTATTAATACAATCATAATTCTGTTTTCCGGGATATTCAAAATAAAGCCGCGCATTGTTTACATATCGTTTGTTGCAGCGGCACTGATTCACAATACTGCATTGGTTCTTCTGGGTAGATTTCTTGGACATAATATGGATTACATCACATCAATACTAGCATCTTATAATACTCTAGTGCTGGTAGTAGTTGGTATAATTATAGTTATAGCGTTTGTGTATTATAGGTTGTTAAGCAAGAATACTACAGAATAGAAATACATGAGAAAAAAGGAGGATTACATCCTCCTTGCTCCTTCAAAGGCCAATAGCGATCTTTCACATTCTTCATCTGTCAGCGCTATCTGGTAGCATAAGCTGCTGCCTTTCATCTTTTCTGCTGCATAGCACAATCCATTTGTCCGTATATCTAAAAACGGATGGTCTATTTGCTCAGGGTCACCTACAAGGATGATTTTCGTTCCTGAACTTGCTCTTGCAATTATACCTTTTACCTGCCGGGGAGTCAGATTCTGCGCTTCATCTATGATTATCCAGTGCTTTACAATGGACCTTCCCCTTAGGTAGGCAATTGATTCGGTAATAATGATACTTCTATCAAACAATTCATCTACTTTGTCTTTTAATTCCTTTTCAACCTTATACCTGTGATTTTCATCGTTGTCTAATAGGATTTCAAGGTTATCAATTATTGGCCTCATGTAAGGAGCAATCTTTTCCTGCTCAGTACCAGGGAGAAAACCAATATCCTCATCCATTTTAACATTTGGCCTGCAGATAAGTATTTTGCGATAAGCCTTGGAATCATCACACATGATTTTATGAAGACCTGCCGCTAGTGAATAAAAGGTCTTTGCTGTACCTGCAGGGCCTTTAACTATAACAAGAGGAGTTGCGTTTGCACTTTCCATCAAAGCTTCCTGCATAAATTTCTGCCCGACGTTGCGTGGCGTAATTCCAAAAGGACTGTCATCCAGGTACCTGAGAGGTACGATATTAGTGCCGTCAAATCTGCCGAGGGCAGTCTGTTTGGGGTTGTTAAAAGAGTGAATTATAAGAAACTGATTAATCTCAAGTTTTTCTTCTTCCAAAGACTGACCATCATCTATAGACATTTTGATATCCTCTGGACGAAGCACCTTATTTTGAAAAAACTCAGTGATTTTTTCAGGACTTGCGTATACATCGGCACGTCCCCGGTACTGCTTATCATAGGATGGGACCTGTTCCGAGAAGAAATCCTGGGCAATAACATCAACAACATCAGCCTTTATTCTTTGAAAGATATCTTTTGTAACCAGATAGACCTTTTCTCCGGTTTCCTCTTCAATAGCCTTGCAAACCTGGAGTATGCGGTTATCATTTTTTGAACTGTCCCAACCATAGGGCAGCTTATAGCTGCGTCTATTCATCTCTATCTTGACTATGCCGCCGTTTTCCAGC
>DHFP01000105.1:0-8148 GCA_002402315.1 Clostridiales bacterium UBA4821 | reverse complement strand
GAGTAAAACATTAGTATCAAGGACATAAGTTTTCTTCAAGATTGTATTCCCCCTATAACATGTATTTATATCATTTTATTATGGGTTTTTGTTAAATTTTTTTTAATTTAATGGTGCTTATCATAAGAACCGATAATACTAATAAAAGTGCTGCAAGAATCATACCATCAGGTTTAAATAAAGCTGCTACAGCTACAATGAAACCAGCTATAGTAATTGGCATTCCTACAAAAGAGCCGGAAAAATTTGATACGTTATATCTTGCAAGCCTAAAAGCTCCTGCCATAACATAAATTAATAAAGGTATATATCCCCAAAAAGCTGAAAGAGTTCCAATACCAATTTTCCATGCAATTACTGCAGGTGCAGCTCCAAACGAGATTAAATCAGATAAAGAATCAAGTTCTTTACCAAGATCACTTTCTACATTTAATTTGCGGGCTATTTTTCCGTCCAGTCTGTCAATAATTGCGGCTATTATGATAAAGATAGCTGATAAGCTTAAATTTGTTGAGATTATTGCTATTACTCCCAAAGACAAATTGGTGAAGGTAACAATTTGAGGTATAATAAACTTAATAGATGAGGGCATATGTAGTAATCCTCCTTAAAGAACTTTATAGTATCCATACATAAGTTAACTTATTATATCACATAAAATTCTTTTTTGAACATATTTTTTCCAAAACAAGATTACTACGATATATATGGAACAAAATGAGATGAAAACGGGTTTATAAGAGCTTTACTGCAGAAGACCTGCTGGATAATCAAAAAGAGCCCATAGTGATTTACGCTACAGCCAGTATAAATCTCTACATACCTATATACAATCTTTCGACTGCATACAAGCATTACAAAACCTATACTAACCTTTACTCGACTGTCGAAGATACCTTAGAAACTGCATACAACCTTTTGGGGCTGCATGCAACCTCCAGTCTAATCAACCTGAGGTAACACAAGTCAATATGACGGTGCAGGGCTGCAGGAATAAGGACCTGCGGAACCTCCGACAATCTTAGCTCGAACACTATACATCCCTTTTGACCATATACGTACAGTTGGGCACGTATACAGCCTTACAGGACATATAATGCTCTGCTCTCCGGCCAACACCTAGCCTTTCATGACCAAATGCTGACCTTCGACCGGATAATACAGAGCCGTTAGACCCTGTACCACCCTTGGCTCAACCACTATGAACCCTTCGTGATCTTATTGTATCCACTTTGTTTCTTTATATTCTAGGAATAAAGTGGCAAGTTTTTAAAAAGTCCTTTTACTCAAAGGCCTTCCGATTAATATGTTTCTACATCAGTAGCGCCGCAGTTTTTTAAAATGGACTCAACTTGGCCTACATTGTTATCGTCTGTTCTCATACTCCATAAAATTTTTCCTTTTTTGATGTTGGTTTCGTACTTTCTACCCTTGTCTTCAGGTATGCCCATGTCTACAAGGCCTCCAACAATACCACCTGTTACTGCGCCTGATAGTAATCCTGTAATAGGCCCGGCTGCTGCAATTATTCCAAGCCCGGGAACAACCATTGTACCTGCTCCTACCAAGAGTCCTGCCAAACCACCTAAAACACCGCCTGTTATTACACCATCCGAGACGTTATCATTTATGCCGGTTCTACCCATAGTAGCATTTGGATTTGTTGCTACTCCAGTGGCGCCGGCACCAGCATCATAAACATCCGCTTCAGTTTTGTCTCCCTGCTTTGCAATTATTGAAATGTCTGAAGTTCTAAGGCCAGCATCTTTAACCAATTTTGCTGCCTTTTCAGCATCCTTGTGAGAGGTGAAAAGACCTACAACTGTTTTTGACATTATTTTTCCTCCTCGTATAATAGTTTTTTTAGAATATGATATTATCTGTTACCTACTTTTTATAGTTCTCTTTATAGCTTTATTTTTTCCATTTATTAATATAACTCAAAATCAATTTATTATACGTATGACAATTTTGTATAAATAAGTTTAGATGCAGAAGCAATATTAAAATCTTATTAAAAAATTATGTAGTTATAAGAAAATATTTGTTATATATGGTAGAATAATTATTGAATCGATCATAAGGTGTTGACTTATTAAAAACCAAGGTGGGGATTGGATGAGAAGAGGCATTATTATTGTAATTACATTTTTGATAATTATGCAATCTATGGCTTTTGCTGAAGCTTCACATGATAAGCTGCAGCAGGATTCGGCGGCAATCATGGTTAGGTTGGGATTATTAAAAGGATACAATAATGGAGATCTGGGACTCGAAAGGAACATAACAAGGGCCGAGTTTGCGACCATAATAATAAGGATGATGGGCTATGATACAAATCCTTTTAATGTTGGTAAAGAAATTGCATTTAAAGATTTGTCAAAGAAGCACTGGGCTTATTCATCAGTTAGGATGGCGGCCAGCCTGGGATATATAAAGGGATATTTCGATAAAACCTTCAAACCGTCAAGGAATATAACCTATGCTGAAGCTGCTGCAATAATGGTAAGAATATTAAAATACGACAGCAATCTTGAGGGAAAATGGCCTGACAATTATCTGAATAAGGCAAAGGAGATTGGTATTACAAAAAATCTGGACATTGTTCCAAAGAAGGCAATAACCAGGGGAGATGTTTCCATACTCGTGGTTGATTCCTTGCCGGTAGACTTAGGAGAACCGGAGAAGAAATAAAAGATTGTTTAAGTTATTAACTTAAACAGGTCTACTTTTAACAATATTACTCCAACTACAGAAAGTAAAACCAATGCAAACTGCTTTATCGACAATTCCTCTTTGCAGAACAGCTTGGCTAAAAGTACAGCAACTACAACGTATGACGCATGGATGGTTGAAATAACTGCCAGCTTGCCGGATTTGAGAGCAAACAAATGAGAATAAAAACCTGCAAAGTTAACTAATCCAATAAGGATTCCTAATGTAATTGAATTACCGGATTTGTATTTACAATCCTGAATTTTGCTGCTGACTTTATAACTGAATGAAGATACAAGAACTAAAAACAAATAGGTTATTACAGTAAATGCGATAGTATCGTAAGAATCAGCGGCATATTTATTTACTATTTTCATTCCGGCTCCGGGTATTATAGCAATAACTGCAATGAGAAGACCAATTTTAGCTTTTGAATAATCAACCTGTTTTTTAGAGTCATAATGAATAAAAATAGCTGTTGTTATTATTGCAATAATTCCTAATACCTCTGATAGGCTTAAACGTTCATTAAAAAATATAATGGCATAGATAACAACTAAAACTGCATTACTGGTAGTAATTGGAAAGACTTTATTGGTAGGGAGATGCTCAAGGGCTTTGAGATCCATTATTGTCTTTGTATAGAAAAACGCTGCAAATAAGAACCCAAGTAATAGTGTGGGTAACAAGTAAGTAATATTTGACTCGCTAAATAAGAAGACAAAAACGGATAGGATTTCTACAGTAACCATCAATGCCAATGTAACAATAAACTTATTGCATCCCATCTCAGTTGATTTTTTAAAAAGAAATCCTTGTATGCCGAACATGAGAGTCGAAATCAAAGCTAAAGTAAACCAGTCCATGAAATAATCCCCTATCTATCAGAACAATCTGAACATAGTTGCTGATACGTAAAGATTTTTTTAATTATATTGGAAATATATGTGAATAATTATATCATATTTAAAAGAACAAGACTACTAATTCTTCATAGTTTTGACCACCAAGATTTCTTTGGGTAATCTCAATTTTTGATGTACCTTTTTTTTGAGGTTGATTTAGTTAATAATTTGAATTACTATATATATAAATTGGCTGGTAGCTTGTAGCTATTAGCTTCTAAATATAAATCTTTTGGATTTAGCCAATAGCCAGTAGCTGATCAATAAAGGGGGAAAATAAAATGTTAAGTGATAAAGTAAAGAAAGGGTTGGAAAGGGCTCCGCATAGATCATTGTTTAAAGCAATGGGATATACTGATGAAGAAATTAATAGACCTCTAATAGGAATAGTTAATTCGAAAAATGAAATTGTTCCTGGACATATACATTTAGATAAGATAGTTGAAGCTGTAAAAGCAGGAATCAGGATGGCAGGAGGTACACCGGTTGAATTCGGTACCATTGGTGTGTGTGATGGAATTGCTATGGGACATGAGGGTATGAAGTACTCACTTGTAACCAGAGAAATTATAGCCGATTCCATTGAATGTATGGCACTGGCGCATGTGTTTGATGGTATGGTGTATGTTCCGAATTGTGATAAAATTGTACCGGGCATGCTGATGGCTGCGGCAAGACTTGACTTGCCATCCATTGTAATAAGTGGTGGACCAATGCTATCAGTTGAAAGAAACGGTAAGTATCTGGACCTTAATTCCGTATTTGAAGCGGTTGGAGCTGTAAGAGCAGGAAGAATGTCTGAAGAAGAGTTGTGCGAGTATGAAGACCACGCCTGCCCTGGGTGCGGCTCATGTTCAGGTATGTTTACAGCTAATTCCATGAACTGCCTGAGTGAAGCTCTTGGTATGGCTTTGCCGGGTAATGGGACCATTCCGGCAGTATTTGCCGAAAGAATCAGACTGGCAAAAAAAGCCGGTATGAAGGTAATGGAATTGATAGAGAAGGATATCAGGCCTTCAAAAATAATGACGTCAAAAGCATTTGAAAATGCTTTGACAGTAGACATGGCTCTGGGATGCTCTACAAATTCTATTCTTCACCTTCCGGCAATAGCTAATGAAGCGGGAGTTGAAATAAACCTTGATATAGTGAATAATATAAGTTCAAATACTCCAAACCTTTGTAAGCTTGCGCCTTCAGGGCACCATCATGTGCAGGATTTATACCAGGCCGGCGGGGTTCAGTCAGTAATGAAGGAACTAACAAAGAATAATCTTCTAAACCTTGATTTAATGACGGTTACAGGTAAAACGGTCAAAGAGAACATTAGTGAAGCTGGAGTTAAAAATAATGAGGTTATTAGGGATATCAGCAACCCATATAGCACTTCAGGCGGAATTGCAGTTTTAAGGGGAACGCTTGCACCTGACGGAGCTGTCGTCAAAAGAGCTGCAGTTGCGCAGGAGATGCTGAAACACTGTGGACCTGCAAGGGTGTTTAATTCCGGAGATGAAGCATATGAGGCTATACTTGCAGGAAAAATAAACAAAGGTGATGTAGTGGTTATTCGTTATGAAGGACCCAAGGGAGGTCCGGGTATGAGGGAAATGCTTGCTCCCACATCGGCAATAGCTGGAATGGGATTGGATAAGGATGTAGCCCTTATTACAGACGGCCGTTTCTCAGGTGCGACCCGTGGTGCATCAATCGGACATATATCACCTGAAGCGGCTGAGGGAGGACCTATTGCATTTGTCCGGGAAGGCGACATGATAAGTATTGATATACCAAATAGTAAGATTGATATGGAGATTTCACAAGAAGAATTGGAGAAAAGGCGTAAGGAGTGGGTACCTCCAATGCCAAGAGTTACTAAAGGATACCTGGCAAAGTATGCGAGATTGGTGTCGTCAGCCAGTACCGGCGCGGTAGTTAAGTGAGGAGGATGGTATGGAGAATTATATAATTTACACCTTTATATTTTTATTGGGTCTTGCCATAGGCAGCTTTCTTAATGTGGTAATCTACCGGCTGCCCAAGGGCGAAGAAATTGTGATAAAGCCGTCGCATTGTATGAAATGCGGAGAGAGAATTAAACCATATGATTTATTACCTGTGATCAGCTATATAATCCTAAGAGGCAAGTGCAGGTACTGTGGTGAGAAATTTTCCATACAGTATCTGCTGGTTGAACTATTAACAGCGATATCGCTTGTTGGCATTTATTTTGCATTTGGCTGGACATCACCGGCGGATACTATTGCAATGATGGTTTTGGTTTCAATGTTTATAGCTATTTTTGTCATAGACGTTTACCATTACATCATACCAAATGAAATAATTGTATTTGGGCTGGTATCGGGAGTAATATTTTCAATTCTTAAGGGAGTAAACTTTAATAACCTGAGCCTTTTTAACTGGGATGTTTTAAAAGATTCAGGGTTGGGATTGGTTGTTGGAATATCTGTATTCTTTTTAATAGTGATACTGGGCGAGTGGTTTATGAAGGCTGAAGCTATGGGCATGGGTGATGTCAAATTGATGGGCGTGGTTGGTTTGTTCCTCGGCTTCAAGCTGACAGTACTTTCTATGTTTCTGGCATTCATAATAGGGTCAATTATCAGTATTTTTCTTCTTGTTACAAAGATAAAGGGAAGAAGAGACCAAATCCCCTTCGGCCCGTTTATAGTTTTGGGTAGCATGGTAGCAGCAATATGGGGAACCCAGATACTAAGCTGGTATTTTAGCCTGGGAAGGATATAAGGAAGGTGATGATTATGAAACTTACAGGTGCTGAAATCCTAATCGAATGTTTAAAGGAACAGGGTGTTGACACCATATTTGGTTTCCCTGGAGGGTCAGTTCTAAACATATACGATGCATTGTATAAATACAGGGATGAGATACGCCATATATTAACATCCCACGAACAGGGGGCCTCACATGCTGCTGACGGGTATGCACGGGCAACAGGAAGAATAGGGGTATGCCTGGCAACTTCAGGTCCCGGGGCAACCAACCTTGTAACCGGAATAGCTACTGCTTATATGGATTCCATACCAATGGTAGCAATTACAGGCCAGGTACCTACCTCACTCCTGGGCAAGGATTCATTCCAAGAGGTTGATATTATCGGTATTACCCTGCCTATTACCAAGCACAATTTTATTGTTAAGGATGTAAAACAACTGGCAAAAACTGTGCGCGCTGCTTTCAAGATAGCACGTGAAGGAAGGCAGGGGCCAGTTCTGATAGATATTTGTAAGGATGTTACTGCGGCTGTTACCGAATATAAATATGTTCCTGCGAGTAAAATTGATGAAGTACCCGTGGCTGCAACAGAGGAAGATATGCTGAAGGCTGCAGAGGTCATTAATCAATGCTCGAGACCTATAATTCTTGCTGGAGGAGGAGTTATTCCGGCTGACGCCAGTGCAGAACTGGTTGAATTTGCGACAAAGATTAACACTCCTGTAACAACAACTCTAATGGGGCTTGGGGTATTTCCGGGGAGTCATCCGTTATTTACCGGGCTGGTAGGAATGCATGGTACAAAAACAACAAATCTTGCAGTATCAGCTAGTGACTTATTTATAGCAGTTGGTGCAAGATTTAGTGATAGAGTAATTAGTAATGTTAAAAAGTTTGCTCCTGATGCAAAAATTATACATATAGATATTGATCCTGCTGAAGTTGGAAAGAATATAAATGTTCAGTATCCACTTATAGGCAACCTCAAGAAGATATTAAAGGCTTTAACCGATAAGGTTAATCCTAAAGAAAATATTGAGTGGATAAAACAGATTGATGAATGGAAGCAGAATTATCCTTTAATATATACAGATGACCATATTTTGAGGCCGCAGTTTATAATGGAGAAGATTTGCGAGTTGACAAACGGGCAAGCTATAATTACTACTGAAGTTGGTCAGCATCAGATTTGGGCAGCACAGTTTTACAAATACAATGAGCCTCGTGCCTTTATATCATCAGGCGGTCTCGGAACTATGGGGTTTGGACTTGGGGCCAGCATGGGTGCACAGATTGGAAGGCCGGATAAAAAGGTGTTCAATATTGCCGGAGATGGCAGTTTCAGAATGAACTGCAATGAGCTTGCAACGGCAGTGGAATATAAACTGCCAATAGTAATTGTAATCATGAACAATCGTGTTCTTGGGATGGTTAGACAATGGCAGAGCCTATTCTATGACGAAAGATATTCTCAGACATGCTTAGATCGGTGTACTGACTTTGTTAAGCTTGCTGAAGCCTATGGGGCTGCCGGAGTTAATGTTACCAGGCCGGAGGAAGTGGAGGATGCAATAAAAAGTGCTCTAATTGCTAACGGTCCTGTAGTAATAAACTGCGAGATCGATAAGGATGAGAAGGTATACCCCATTGTTCCACCTGGGGCGCCAATAAATGAATTAATCGATGTTGACAGATAATTCAAAGACAAGGGGACGGTTCTACTGTCTTACTTTTGGTGAGACAGTAGAACCGTCGTTACTGTTCAGACGGGTGGTAA
>DHFP01000270.1 GCA_002402315.1 Clostridiales bacterium UBA4821 | reverse complement strand
CAGGTTGACGAAAACGCGGTTAAGGATATATATGATTTTATTCCCGAAATTGATAATAACCATGAGTTTTTAGAATTCGGCAATAATTTTAATATTTTGCTGGATAATATAAAATCCATGTTAAATTCTGAATCCAACCAGATTAGTGAGGTTTCAAGTCCATCTTTAGAACAAACTCAGGTGAATGAAAATATTATTTCCAATATTGAAAACATCTCATCAAAGCTGTCAGGTTTGACCGAGCTGGGTAATGAGGTAAGTTCGAATGTAGACTTTGTTGCAACTATATTTACAGATATGGTCAACACATCAGGTGAAATATCGAAGCATGTGGCAGATGCAACGAATATTGCCAAAGATACTGCGGAAAATGCAGATTCTATCAGGAATGTCGTAGAAAAACTTAAAGATGGATTTGCGGAAATTGAAAATGTTGTAAGTTTGATTACTTCCATAATCAAGCAGATAAACCTTCTTGCGCTGAATGCTACTATTGAAGCGGCACATGCCGGAGATGCCGGCAAGGGTTTTGCTGTTGTTGCAAGTGCAGTAAAGTCGCTTGCAAACGATACTACAGCTGCTACAGAGAAGATTAAAAATAATATTGATAATATTCAAGGGGACAGCAAGGTTGCTATAGATACTATTTTAGATGTGGTTCAGAGTATTAATAACATATATGAGACATTTAGTTTGCTGGCTACATCTGTTGAAAGTGAAACTGTTATGACTAATGAACTAAGCAAAATAATAAATGAGACTGTTAATGGTGTGAATGAAATCATAAAAGATATAGGTTTAATTAGTGAGACTTCTTATGAAATGCTGAAAGATAGTCAACAACTTTATTAAATAAAAAAACAAGGGGGGCAAATGAAATGAAGGGTATCATTTTTGTAATATTTAAGGAATTTGTTGAAAGCAAGTACAGCAAAGATGTGTACGGGAAAGTTATCAATGAATTAGGAAACCCTGCAATCGTTGAAACCGGAGATTATGATGATGCGGTTGCAATCAAAGCTTGTGAGCTTGTTGGTAAGCAGGTAAATAAGTCAGCAATGGACATTCTTAATGAGTACGGGCGTTATTTCCCGGTATCACCTAAAGTTAATGCAGTTTACAAGATATATTTTTTTAAGAAAAATGCAAAAGAATTTCTGCTTAATATGGATTATGTACATGAGACTATTACAAAGACTATATCTAATGCAAAACCGCCAAGATTTAAGTATGAAAATACGGCACCGGATAAATTGGAAATGACATACACTTCACCAAGAAATCTTGGAAAGTTCTTTGAAAATCTTGTATTGGGTGTAGCTGACAAGTATAATGAAAAGGTATCCATAAAGCCGCTCGCAAGTAGTGAACCTAATACCCATAAGATAGAGATTACTTTTTTGAATAAAGAAAAATATGTAAAGTAAGATTAATTATTGTGTCTCAAAACCCCCTTTTTTATAAAGAAGGGGGTTTAAAAATTATATTTTTCTTTTTTTCTTCTTTATTCGATGGTAATATATATTCTGGAAATATTTACTGATTTAAAAAAATAAAGGAAAGGGTGGGAAAATGACTGTAAAAGTTTCAACAGAAGAAAAAGCGAAATTAAAAGGACAGGGGTTCCTTCCTCAAAGAGATGGAGAACATTTTATTTGCAGAGTAATTACTATGGATGGCAACTTAAATTCAGAGGGAGCAAGGAAGCTGTCATTTATAGCTGACCATTATGGTAGAGGTTATATGAGCTGTACCTCAAGGCTTACTGTGGAAATTCCATGGATAAAATATGAGGATATTGAAAAAGTAAAAAAAGAGCTTAGTGAGGTTGGACTTTATTCAGGAGGAACAGGCTCAAGGGTTAGACCCATTGTCGCTTGTAAGGGAACCGTATGTGTGCTTGGACTTCTTGACACTCAAAAATTTGCAAGGATAATACATGAGAGATTCTATGAAGGATATTATGATATTATTTTGCCTCATAAATTTAAAATTGGTATAGGAGGATGTCCTAATAGCTGCATAAAACCTGATTTGAATGATTTCGGTATAAGTGGACAGCGTATGCCTGCTTTTAATGAAGATTTATGTTCCGGATGCAAAAAGTGTGGTGTAGTGGAAGCCTGTAAAGTAAATGCAGCAAAGATTGCAGATGGAAAGCTTCAAATAGATGCGGAAAAATGTAATAACTGTGGGCTATGCATTGGCAAGTGCCACTTTCATGCGGTAGAATGCAAAGAAGAAGGAGTAAAATTATTTATAGGCGGTAAATGGGGCAAGGTTCCAAAACGCGGTCAGGCTCTTGCCGGAATATTTACTAGGGATGAAGCCTTGAATATATTGGAAAAAGCCATCCTATATTATAAGGAAAAAGGCAGCACGGGTGAAAGATTTGGTGATATGATTGACAGAATTGGATTCGAAGAAGTGGTTAAGGTTATATTGGGTAAGAATAATGGACAAACATATTTAAAGGTATGATATGATGAAAAATTACTTTCCAATAAACCTTAACTTAAAAAATCAAAGATGCCTTGTGGTTGGAGGAGGGCAGGTAGCTGAGCGTAAAGTTCTTTCCCTGTTGGAGTGTGAGGCTGATGTAACGGTAGTAAGTCCGGAGTTTACGCCGGCATTAAGCTGGTTATCTGACCAAAACAAAATTGCCTGTTTAAAGCGAAGCTTTGAAATAAAGGATCTGCAAGACGTTTTTCTTGTAATATGTGCAACCAACCATGAATTATTAAATAGCCAAATAGCCAGCCATTGCTTACAGAATAGGATATTAGTCAATGTTGTAGATGACCCTTCAAAATGTAACTTCCTGGTTCCTGCTGTTATGCGGCAGGGGTCTCTCTGTATAAGTGTTTCAACAGGCGGAGATAGTCCTGTGTTAGCCCGTAAAATTAAAGAGGATATTGAAAAAAATTATGGGCCCGAATATTCCAAATTTCTTGACTTGATGAAAGAAATAAGGTGTGAAATAATAAATAAATATAAAGACCCCGAAATTAAAAAGAAAATATTTGAATGTTTAATATACTCAGATATTCTGGAATTAATCAAAACTGGTAATGATGAACAAATAAGGGAGCGAATTAAACAATGTTTATCGTTAACATAGGTCTTAATCATAAAACAGCTCCGGTTGACGTACGGGAAAAACTGTCATTTTCTAAGCATTCGTTGCCTGATGTATTGATGAGGATAAAAGAAATTTCCTGTATTCACGGCTGTGTTGTCTTATCTACTTGTAACCGGACAGAAATCTATGCAGCGGTAACAGATATAGAAACAAGCATCGATGGAATAAAAAACTTTTTAGCTGAATATGCAAAATCAGCTAAAAATGAAATAGAAAATTATTTATACTCTTTTACATGTACCAATGCTTTACGGCATTTGTTTCATGTAGCCTCAGGGCTTGACTCAATGATTCTAGGAGAAACCCAAATTTTAGGACAAGTTCGGCAGGCTTATCAAACAGCTTGTAAATCTGGAGCAACTAACCGGGTAATAAATACTTTATTTCAACAGGCTATTACTGTAGGTAAAAGAGTGCACACAGAAACTAAAATCAGCCAAAACGCAGTATCTATAGGCTATGCAGCAGTAGAATTATCTAAACAAATTTTTTCTGACCTTAATGGAAAATCTATCTTGATAATTGGCGCAGGTAAAATAAGTGAACTTACTGCCAGGAACTTGTTAGACGGTGGTGTTTCTTCAATTGCAGTTTCTAATCGTTCTTTTGAGCGGGCAGAAATTCTTGCAGAAAAATTTGGCGGAAAAGCAGTAAGATTTAATGAAGTGTTTAAATATATGGGAAATACTGATATTGTTATAGCCTGTACATCTGCTCCTCATTATATTATCCGCCCTTCTCAAGTCAAACAGGTTATGGAGGGACGGACTGATAAAACTTTATGTTTTATTGACATTGCTGTACCGAGGAATATTGCTCCATCAGTAAATGATATTGACGGTGTTAAGCTATATACTGTTGATAATCTTCAAGATATAGTTGATTCTAACCTGGAACAAAGAAAAAAAGAAGCTGTTGAAGCTGAAAAAATTATAGAAGAAGAAATACAATTTTTTTTGAAGTGGCTGAACGAACAGTTTATGGTTCCTACTATTATAGCGTTAAATAAGAAAGGACAGGATATTAAGGATAAAGAATTGAATAAAGCTTTGAACAAGCTGCAGGACTTAACTGATGAACAAAAAGACGTGGTTATTTCTTTAGCTAATTCAATTGTAAACCGGCTGCTTCATCAACCTATTGTTCAGCTAAAACAATTTTCCAGTACACCTCAGAGCCATATTTATAATAAAGTCCTTCAAAACCTGTTTGATTTAGAAGTCCAGTATAAGGACATTATAGATAAACAAGTTGATTGATAAAAACTACATTTTAGGAGAACGGAATATGCCGCGAGAAATAGTTGTTGGTACCCGGGATAGTACTTTAGCTTTAATACAAACCTACTGGGTAATTGAAAAGCTTAAAATATTAAACCCTGGATATTCTTTCAGAGTATTAAAGATTAAAACCAAGGGTGATAAAATACTGGATGTAGCACTTTCCAAGATAGGTGATAAAGGATTATTTACCAAAGAATTAGAGTTGGGGCTGATAAATAAAGAAATAGACCTTGCTGTCCATAGTATGAAAGATGTTCCGACGATCCTGCCGGATGGTTTAACGATAGGTGCTGTTTGTGAACGTATTAATTCCTCTGATGTCATTATTTCACCCAAAGGCTTAATGTTGAACCAACTTCCTAAAGGTGCAAAAATAGGAACAAGTAGTCTGCGGAGAGCATCTCAACTATTAAACTACCGAGCGGATTTTGATATTCAAAGCCTCAGAGGCAATATTAATACCCGTTTGGCTAAACTTGAAAGTGAGGGATTTGATGCAATTGTTCTTGCTGCAGCAGGACTTATAAGAATGGGCTGGCAGGATAAAATTACTGAATATATCCCAGATGAAATTTGTTTACCTGCTGTTGGTCAAGGCTCCCTTGGTTTAGAAGTCAGGAAAGATAATGATGAAGTATTTGATATTGTTCATAAGTCAAATCACCCTCCATCCGAAGCTTCGATTATTGCGGAACGTTCCATGCTAAGAAGCCTTGAAGGCGGATGCCAGATTCCTATAGGCGCCTTGGGTCAGGTTAATCAAAATATATTAAAACTTAAGGGTATGATTGCCAGTCCAGACGGTAAACAACTACTAAAAGCTGAAGTATCTGGTCCTGTAAAAAATGCTGAATTACTTGGACAGAAATTAGCTGATATATTACTTGGTATGGGTGGAAAAGAAATATTAAATAGGCTAAGATTGGGGAACAGTAAATGAATAGTTCAATTGTTTACTTAGTAGGTGCCGGACCGGGAGATCCAAAATTAATTACTTTAAAGGGTTTAGAGTGTATAAAAAAAGCTGATGTTCTAGTTTATGATAGATTGGTTAACAGTCAGCTTCTTTCTTATGTGCGTCCGGATGCCGAACTCATTTTTGTCGGTAAATCGCCTGACAGGCATGCTTTATCCCAGGAGAAAATTAATGAGGTTTTAGTAAACAAAGCAAAAACAGGCAAGATTGTAACACGTTTAAAGGGAGGCGACCCTTTTGTTTTTGGACGGGGTGGAGAAGAGGCAGAGTCCCTCTTCAATAACGGTATTCCTTTTGAAATTATCCCAGGCATAACTTCTGCAGTTGCAGTTCCTGCATATGCCGGTATTCCCGTAACACATAGAAATCTTACATCAAGCTTTAACGTTATTACAGGCCATGAAGACCCTGCAAAAGATATATCAAGCATTAATTTTGATAAACTGGCGCCAGGTTCGGGTACCCTTATCTTTTTAATGGGAATGGGAAACTTATCTTTAATTGTAGACCGGCTTGTCGAACATGGAAGGCCATCCGATACTCCTATAGCTCTTATACATAGGGGAACTACGCCTGAACAAAAAATCCTGGTTGGAGAACTCGGTAATATTGTTGCCAAAGCAGAGGAAGCCAATCTTAAGCCCCCGTCTGTAATTGTTGTTGGAGAAGTAGTAAAATTAAGAGACAAACTAAAATGGTTCGAAAAGAAGCCTTTGTTTGGAAAAAGGATCTTGGTTACCCGTTCGCGGGAGCAGGCAAGTATACTGTCTGAAAAAATCATTGACCTTGGAGGAGAGCCGTTTGAGTTTCCAACAATCAAAATTGTTCCTCCTGATGACTATAGTAAGGTTGATACCGCAATTGAGAAAATAAATCAATATGAATGGATTATATTTACAAGTATAAATGGGGTTCAACACTTCTTTAAAAGGTTAAGATACCTGAATAAAGATATCCGGCAGCTAATTGGAATAAAACTATGCGCAATCGGATGTAAAACCAAAGAAGAACTGGAGTCATCCGGGCTTATTGTTGACTACACTCCCGGCGAATACCGGGCAGAAGCAATAGTTGAAGGTTTCAAAAATGAGAATGTTTCAGGAAAAAGAATTCTTCTACCCAGAGCTGATATTGCGCGTGAAGTCCTGTCACAAGAACTAAAAGAAATGGGAGCTTTTGTAGACGATATTGCAATGTATAAGACCATCCCCGGAGATGTTAATGTTGGTTTTCTGAAGGAATTGCTGCAAAACAAAATGATTGATATTATCACATTTACCAGTTCTTCGACAGTAAGAAATCTTGTAGAAATGCTGGATTCGAAGGATTTGACCAAACTGCTGGATGGAGTTTGCGCTGCCAGTATTGGTCCGGTTACAACTGCGGCAGCGCAAGAATTTAGAATTAAAGTGGATATAGAGGCTTCTGAATATACCATAGACGGCTTGCTAAAAGCAATCCTGGAAAAAACAGAAAGGGAAAATCACAATGATTAGTATAACCAAGCTTTTATGCGGCTCCAATTATTTTGGGGATACTTTGCGCTACAGCAAAAGCTCAAAGGGAACAACAAACGGCACTACAAATAATCTGGGACCGGTCGTGGTATGGAATTCTACCGGAATCTGTAACCTTAAATGTATTCACTGCTATGCAGATGCCGGTACAAAATCACATGATGGAGAATTAACAACTACCGAGGCTAAGAATTTTATAGAAGGTCTTGGACAATTTAATGTACCGGTCTTGCTTTTTTCAGGAGGGGAACCTTTAATTCGTGATGACATTTTTGAATTATCTGATTACTGTCATAAATATAACATACGTCCAACCATTTCAACAAATGGTACTCTAATAACTAAGGAAACTGCTAAAAAAATTAAGCAAGTTGGAGTAGGATACGTAGGAATCAGTATTGATGGTATTGGAGAAGACAATGATAAATTCAGGGGACAAAAAGGAGCATTTGAGGCAGCGCTCCGTGGGATAAGAAATTGTATCGAAGTTGGTCAGAGAGTAGGATTAAGGTTTACCATCAACCGTCATAACTATAAATCATTAAATGATATTTTCAAGTTAATTAAAGAAGAAAACATTGACAGGGTTTGCTTTTATCATTTGGCATATTCAGGCAGGGGAAGCGGCATGATTGAAGAAGATATAACGCATGAAGAGACCAGACAGGCTATGGATATAATTATTGAAAACACTCTGAATTTTAGCCGTCAGGGTATCGAAAAAGAAATCCTTACTGTAGATAATCATGCGGATGGTATTTATCTCTACCTTAAGATGAAGCAGGAGAATACTGATTTAGCAGAAAATATACTTTCGCTAATAAGTATAAATGGCGGTAATAGGTCCGGAATTGCTTTTGGAGCAGTTGATAGCTTAGGTTATGTCCATCCTGACCAGTTTTCGCAAAACCATACATTTGGGAATGTTAGAGAGAGAAGCTTTGGTGATATCTGGACCGACATTTCAAATCCAATCCTTAAGGGTCTTAAAAACCGTAAGCTGTTGTTAAAAGGACGCTGCGCCGGTTGCAAATGGATTGAGCAATGTAACGGGAATTTCAGAGCCAGGGCTGAAGCCGTTTACGGCAGCTTCTGGGAATCTGACCCTGCCTGCTATTTAAGGAATGATGAAATAGGTATATAGAGGAGTGAATTTTATGTTTCCGGCAAACCGTCCAAGGCGTTTGCGTGATAATGCGGTTATACGCAGTATGATAAGAGAAAATCATTTATCTGTTAAGGATTTAATTTATCCTATGTTTGTTATTTATGGTGATGGAGTTAAAAATTCCGTAGATTCGATGTCTGATGTTTTTCAGTTTTCAGTGGACAAACTTCTTGATGAGGTTGGTCAGGTTGTAGCTTTAGGCATACCTGCCGTCTTGTTATTTGGAATTCCCGAAAAGAAAGACGGGCATGGCTCAGGAGCTTATGACCATAATGGTGTAGTCCAACAAGCAATAAGGGCTATCAAGCACAGATACCCAGACCTTCTGGTCATAGCCGATACCTGTCTTTGCGAATATACAAGCTACGGTCACTGCGGAGTGGTTAAAGAAGGCAGGGTTCTAAACGACCCTTCTTTGGAACTTCTGGCACAAACGGCTTTGTCACAAGCCGAAGCGGGTGCTGATATGGTAGCTCCTTCCGATATGATGGATGGAAGAATAGGTTTCATTCGAAAAGCATTAGATGAAAACGGTTTTGAACATATTCCAATAATGGCTTATTCGGCGAAATACGCTTCCTCATTTTACGGCCCTTTTAGGGACATAGCCGGTTCAGCGCCGCAATTTGGCGACAGGCGGGGCTACCAGATGGATCCGGCTAACAGTAATGAAGCATTAATGGAAGTGGGGTTGGATGTGCGGGAAGGCGCAGATATTGTTATGGTCAAACCGGCGCTGGCTTATATGGATATTATTTGCAGGGTCAAGGAAAAGTTTAATATGCCTGTTGCAGCTTATAATGTCAGCGGTGAATATGCGATGGTAAAGGCCGCTCACAAAAACGGATGGATAGATGAAAGAAAAGTTGTTATGGAGATACTGACAGGATTAAAAAGGGCAGGTGCCGACGTTGTTCTGACTTACCATGCCAAGGATGCAGCCGGGTGGATTAGGGAGGATTATGAATGATTGTATCATGGAATACAACAAATGCCTGTAACATGTTTTGTGCGCACTGTTATAGGGATGCAGGCGTAAAAGCGGATCAGGAACTAAATACAATAGAAGCTAAAAGTCTAATAGACGAAATTTCCAAATCCGAGTTTAAAATTATGATTTTCAGCGGCGGCGAACCACTGCTGCGTTCAGACATATTGGAACTGGTAGAATATGCGTATTCAAAGGGACTGGTTCCTGTTTTTGGAACCAACGGAACACTAATTACTTCCGGCATGGCCAGAGACTTAAAAAATGCCGGAGCTGTCGGTATGGGAATAAGTCTGGACAGTATGAATAAACAAAAGCATGATAACTTCCGGCATTTTCCCGGCGCATGGGATGGCGCGGTACAGGGAATGATAAACTGTCGTGAAGCGGGTTTGCCGTTTCAAATTCATACTACAGTTATGGAATGGAACTGGCATGAAATCAATGATATTGCCGATTTTGCCGTAAAGATTGGGGCTAAGGGCCATCATACGTTCTTTTTAGTTCCAACCGGCAGAGCTGAAAATATTGAAGAGGAATCGCTTAGAGCTGAACAATACGAAGCTGTGTTGAAATCTATTATGCTAAAGCAGCAAGAAGTAAATATTGAACTAAAACCCACCTGCGCGCCTCAATTCATGAGAATAGCACAGGAGATGGGTTTAAACCTGCGCTTTGGCCGCGGTTGTCTTGCTGGAACTCATTACTGTATAATAAGCCCGGTAGGCGATGTCCAGCCTTGCGCTTACCTTAATATTAAGGCTGGAAATGTTCGTGAGACTCCTTTTAGCCGGATTTGGCAGAACAGTGAAATATTTTTAACTCTGAGAACAATGGCTTATAAAGGAAAATGCGGGACCTGTAAATTCAAAGTTAAATGCGGGGGCTGCCGGGCACGAGCAGCTTACTACAACGCGGGTGATTATATGGCTGAAGAACCATGGTGCCTTTATGGTTTTGAAAGGAGTAAATAGCTTTGGATATAGTAGATAAACAATTGTTAAATCTTATTCAAAAAAACTTTCCTATTCATGAAAAGCCGTTTGAAACTTTGGCAAATCAACTTGAAGTATCTGAAGCCGAAGTAATAAATCGGATTGATAATCTAAAGGAAAAAGGAATTATTCGAAGAATCGGGGGAATATTTGATTCAAATAAACTTGGCTATTTCAGTACGCTTTGCGCCATGAAAGTTCCTCAGGATCGAATTGAAGAAGTAGATAGACTTATTAACAATTATCAGGAAGTTACACATAATTATCTCCGGGAACACAAATATAATATATGGTTTACCTTAATTGGCGAAACACTGGAAAAGGTTGAGGAGATTTTAAAAGAAATAAAAAAACAAATTGGTGAGATTGAGTTAATTAATCTTCCGGCAGTAAATTTATTTAAAATTGATGTATACCTTAATATAAGTGGAGAGTAACTAATAATGTTTGGTCAAATTGACAAGGATATAATAAAAGAACTTCAAGGTGACATTCCAATTTGTTCCCGGCCTTATGAAGTTATTGCTGAGAAATTGGGAATAAGCGAAAAAGAATTCATCGACAGAACGCAGAATCTAATAGAAAGAGGAATTATAAGAAGATTTGGGGCTATACTTAATCATAGAAAAGCAGGCTTTACGGCCAATGCAATGGTTGTGTGGGTGGCTGCTAATGAAAGGGTTCAAGAGGTAGGAAGTATTATGGCTTCTTTTAAAGAAGTTACCCACTGCTATCAAAGACCAAGCTTGCCTGACTGGCCGTATAATATGTTTACCATGATTCATGGCAGTACCAGGGAACAATGTGAAGAAATTGTACAAAAAATTTCAGAAAAAACCCAAATAGATAAATACGAAATACTTTATAGTATAACCGAGCTAAAAAAGACAAGTATGAGATATTTTGAAGAAGAAAACCCGGAGGAAACAAATGCATAAGGACTTTTCAAAATCCATAAGTTATTTTTCCGAATCAAAAAAGTTTATTCCAGGTGGAGTTAATAGTCCTGTAAGGGCATTTAAATCTGTTAATGCCGACCCTGTTTTTATTGAGAAAGGGAAAGGTTCTAAAATTTATGATGTTGATGGAAATGAATACATTGATTATGTTGGATCTTGGGGACCTCTCATTTTGGGTCATAGTTACCCTAAAGTAATCGAAAGTCTGCACAGACAGCTTGAAAAAGGAACAAGCTATGGAGCTCCAACCGTCATGGAAACAGAATTAGCTCAATTAATTACGTCAGCTTTACCATCAATTGAAATGGTTAGAATGGTCAATTCAGGCACCGAGGCTACAATGAGCGCTCTAAGATTGGCGCGCGCCTATACTAAACGGGATAAAATTATTAAATTTGAAGGCTGCTACCATGGGCATAATGATTCATTATTAATTAAAGCAGGTTCAGGGGCTTTGACGCATGGAGTACCTACCAGCCCTGGAATACCATCTAGTATAGCAATTGATACTATTACGGTTCCCTTTAATGATTTGGATGTTATAGAGGAAATATTTAAACTGGAAGGTAACCATATAGCTGCAGTAATTGTTGAGCCCATACCGGGGAATATGGGGGTGGTTCTTCCATTACCAGGTTTTCTGGAAGGATTAAGAGAAATCACCCAAAATTACCAATCACTGCTTATTTTTGATGAAGTTATGACCGGCTTTCGAGTTGCGTGGGGAGGCGCGCAGGTTCTTTACAACATTATCCCTGACATTACATGCCTGGGTAAAATTATTGGAGGGGGGCTTCCTGTAGGCGCATACGGTGGAAGAAAAGAAATCATGGAATATATTTCACCGTGTGGTCCTGTTTATCAGGCAGGGACACTATCAGGTAGTCCTCTGGCTATGACTGCCGGTATAGAAACATTGAAAGTTCTTCAGCAGTCGGGATTTTATGAAGAACTGGAAAAAAAATCAGATCGTTTAGTGCAGGGCCTTTCTAAAGCTGCTGCAAAAGCTCATGTAGACGTTCAATCAAATAAAATAGGCTCAATGTTTTGTATCTTCTTTACTGATCTAAAAGTCATTGATTATACTTCTGCAGGTACATCGGATACTAAGAAATTTTCTATTTTCTTCAAAAATATGCTCGAACAGGGAATCTATCTTGCCCCTTCACAGTTTGAAGCTGCCTTTGTTTCAATTGCGCATATAGATGAAGACATTGATAAGACAATACAGGCAAGTAATATTGCATTTGAAGCAATTGCTCAATCGGAATATTTGGTAACAATAGGTTGCGAAATATGAGAAATAACAAGCCTGGTAAATAATAAGGAACAGCTTGTTAGAATGTCTAAAAATGCTAGAAAAATAGGGTTTATAGATGCTACTGAAAAGATAGGAGAGGTTATTGAAGAACTAAGGGTTAAGTAGTATTATATACTTAGAACAACCAACCTCATATGTATGCTAGTAACAAATTGCAGCATGATGCATAATATGTAATTATTATTGGATTACTTAGCATTACATAGGAGGGGAAAATCTTGAGTGCTTACGTTATTCAGGGTGGGGAAAGACTGAATGGTTCAGTTAAGATAGAAGGTTCCAAGAATGCAGTGCTGCCTATACTGGCTGCATCGTTAATAAATGGTCAAAAAACTACACTATATAACTGTCCGGATTTGAAAGATGTGTCAGTTACTCTTAATATATTAGGATTAATCGGATGTAAAGTAGAGCGCAGCAGTGACAGATTAGTAATTGATACAAGTACATTGAAAACCAGTGAAGTGCCTGAAAAGTTAGTAAGGGAAATGAGATCATCTGTAATTATTATGGGCGCTATGCTAACCAGGATGAAAAAAGTGGTGCTGGGCTATCCTGGCGGCTGTGAAATAGGAATTAGGCCTATTGACTTACATATAAGCAGTCTGAGGGCTTTGGGTGCTAAGATAATTGAAACAGGGGGATATCTGTATTGTGAAGCAGAAAAGATCTATGGTGCAGATATAAACTTGGATTTCCCCAGTGTAGGAGCTACAGAAAATATCATGCTTGCTGCAGTTTCAGCAGAAGGAACAACAATTATCCGAAATGCAGCGAGGGAACCTGAAGTTGTAGACCTGCAGAATTTCTTGAATGCAATAGGTGGAAGAATCTCAGGAGCTGGTACAAATATAATAAGAATAGATGGAGTAAAGAATTTTAATCCGGTTGAATATAGTGTTATACCTGATAGAATTGTGGCAGGTACTTACTTGATAATGGCGGCTGCTACTAATGGCGATATCGAGATAACTGATATTATTCCTGAGCATCTGAGTTCAATATTATTCAAACTTAAAGAAGCAGGCTGTAAATTAAATGTGGAAAAGGATAGAATTCAATTGTTAAGTCCTAAGAGACTTAAAGCGGTTGAAGCGGTAAAAACTTTACCTTATCCGGGATTTCCTACTGATCTGCAAGCGCCATTTTTATCGCTAATGACTCTTGCATCTGGTACCAGTGTAATAACTGAAAATATTTTTGAGAATAGATTAAAGCACGTGGGAGAGCTCATAAAGATGGGGGCTAAGATTACAACAGAGGGAAGGACGGCGATAGTTAAGGGGGTCAAAAAACTTCACGGTGCAAAAGTTGATGCAAAGGATTTAAGAGGAGGAGCTGCGCTTATAACAGCGGGTCTGACGGCAGAGGGAGAAACAACCGTGTATGATGTACAACATATCGATAGAGGGTACGAGTTAATAGACAGAAAGCTTCAATCACTGGGAGCAAAGATTATGAAGATTAATGACTAGTTAATAGGTTAAGAAAACATTCATCTGACTAGTACAGAGGGTAACAAATATAAAAAACTAGAGATAAAGGCGGTAAGGATGTCTAGTGAGGTTGGTTTAATAAAAGAAAAGTATAATAAGCGGTGGAAACGTCGAAGAATGGCCGGAATGATATTTATTTTGGCCTCTATTTCAATTGCTCTCATTTTAATCTTTGTTCTCTATTCTCCAATATTTAATATTAAAGAAATAGAAGTAAGAGGCCAAAATAGGCTTGACAAGGAACACATCATTAAGATTTCCAATATACAGATTGGGCAGAACATATTTAAGATTAGACTGTCAAAAGTTGGGAGTGAAATAGAAAAAGAACCGTATATTAAGAATGCTAGCCGCATCAAGCGCATTTTTCCCAGTAAAATCCTTATAGAGATTAATGAGAGAACCCCTATTGGTGCAGTTTCATGCATGGGTTCATACATTATCATTGATAAAGAAGGTATGGCACTTGAAACTGTTTCAGAAATAGAAGACAAGAGGATTGTTGAGATAAAGGGGATTAAACTTGATAATTTCGTTTTAGGTAAACCAATATTAGAAGAAGATTCGGAGAAGTTGGAAGTTGCGTTAGGTATATTAGCAATGTTAAACGATAAGTCTTTACTTTTAGAAGATTTGCTTTTAAAATCAGATTATATTGATGTTAGCAATATGAATAAGATAATAATGTATACAGATAAGAGATTTGATGTAACATTAGGCAGTTCAGCAGAATTAAAATCGAAGGTTACATGTAAAGACCGTTTGGAATTCCTGAGAGATTTGATGAATAAGGATTTACAGGGTCAAAAAGGTTATATAGATTTGACTGAGGACAAGCTGAGGTTTAGACCTAGGCGGGAGGGGGAGCAAATCAATTGAAAAACAGAGGTATTCAGATTACCATTGCACTAATTTGCATGGTATTAGGCTTAATGTTAGCAGTTCAGTTCAAGAGTATTAAGAAAATTAATACAGGGGGAATCAATAAGTTAAGGGCTGAAGAACTTCAAACTGCTCTTACGAGTGAGAAAGAAAAGTTGGAAAATGCATTGAAGGAGCTGGCCCAAAAAGAAAAGAAGATTGAAGAGTATCAAAATGCAGCTTCAAAAAACGACCAGGTTGCAGAAATTATAAAAAAAGATTTGGAAGATGCAAAAATGCTCGCTGGAATGACGTCAGTTAAAGGCAAAGGAATAATTGTAACCTTGAATGATAGTAAGATTAAGAATCAAACTGAAGGATTAAGTGAGGACTATTTTGTTATACATGACAGCGATGTCTTGACGGTTATAAATGAGCTTAGGGCAAGTGGGGCCGAAGCTATTTCACTTAATGAACACAGAGTTATAGCAACCAGTGAGATCAGGTGCGCAGGGCCAGTTCTAAGTATTAACAATACAAGGACATCTGCTCCATTTGTGATTAAAGCGGTAGGTAATGCAGAGGATATGGAAAACGCTTTAAGAATGAGGGACGGTGTGGTTGACTATTTGGAGCAGTGGGGGATAGAAATAAGCACAAGTAAACAAGAAGACATACTAATTCCCAAATATAATGGGGTGCTTTCTTATAAATATTCGAATCCTGTAAAAGAGGGGGGAACCAATCAATGATAATTCCATTACTTGGTTTACTAGCTGGAATAATTATAGGGATACTTCTGCCGTATAATATTCCGTTTGCGTATTCGAAATATATGGCTGTTGCAATTCTAGCGTGTCTTGATAGTGTATTTGGCGGTTTGGCAGCTTCAATGCAGGGGAAGTTTGATATGAGAGTGTTTATCTCCGGTTTTTTTGGCAATGCTCTTCTGGCAGCCGGGCTTGCATATATTGGTGATAAGCTGGGAGCGGATATTTATATGGCAGCAGTTTTCGCTTTTGGAAACAGATTATTTTTAAACTTTGCAATAATTAGAAGATACCTATTGAATAAATATATAAAAAAGGATAATATATAGGGGACAATATTTTTCATAAAATAATAACTTGTATTGTTACATGTAATAAAAAATGCTTTTAGAATTTGGCCAATACTGGTATAATAATATTCACAGTATATTAGGCCTATAGGCCTATGGTATACAGGGGGGATTTTTATGGCAATAGGTGACATCATAGTTGGAGTGGATATCGGCACATCTAAAGTATGCACTTTAATTGGACAAGTTAACAAGACCAATCAGATTGATGTATTGGGTTATGGGTCGGCCCCCTGTAGTGGAGTTAGGAAAGGAATTATTGTTGACATAGAGAGTACTGCACAGGCAATAAGGCAGGCTGCGGAGCAAGCTGAGCAAATGGCGGGTCTAACTGTAAATTCAGTTTATGTGAATATTACGGGTTCAAATATTAGTATGCTTAGAAGTAAGGGTATGGTTGATATTCCTAGTAATCAGAGTGAAATAAACTATACTGATATTGAAAGAGTACTTAAAGCTGTTCAGGATATAGAAGTTACTCCTGATAAAAAAATTATTGATATAATTCCATATCAGTATATAATAAATGGGTATGATCAAATAGTTGATCCGATAGGAATGATAGGATCAACTTTGGAAATAGATTGCCAAATAGTATCCGGTTCTATGACTTCGGTGCAAAATCTGGTGAGAAGTGTGGAAAAGGCAGGGTATTATGTTGACGGTATAGTGCCAGAGGCAATTGCAGCCAGTGAAGTAATGCTTATCCCCGATGAAAAAGAGCTTGGTGTCTTGCTTTTGGATACTGGTGCAGGGATAACTGATATTTCTATTTTTAAAGGAAAAAGGTTAATATTTTATGATTCAATACCAATTGGCGGAGAACATATTACTAATGATATTGCAATAGGATTAAAAGTACCATATAATGAAGCAGACAAGATCAAGAAACAGTATGGAATTGCACTTACTTCATTGATTCAAAATGATCAGGAGATTTCAATAGCCAGCATAAATGAAAGTAAGGTTAGAAGTATAAAGATATCTGAAGTTGTTGAAATAATTGAAGCACGTGTTAGTGAAATATTTACTTTAGTAAATGAAGCTCTTGAAAAAGCGGGAGTCAAGGAAAAAATATCGGCAGGAGCAGTTATAAGCGGAGAGGGAATAACAATTTATGATGGAAGTATACAGCTAGGTGCTGAAATTTTACAGATGCCAATAAGGATAGGAGTTACCAAAGGGTCAAGTATGGTAAAACCAACTTATGCTGTTGCTCTTGGAATAGTAAAATATATGTCTGGGGTCAAGCACATAAAGAATATAGCGAGTAATGTAAAAAGCACGAAAAAAAGAAGACTGAAACCAAATAGTACACCAATGGGAAACATATGGAAGAAGTTGGGTAAAATATTTAATGATTTTTTTGTTTAACGCAATTGTATTAAAGTAACAGGTTAATATATTTTATGAAGGGGGCAATTAAGTTGCTAGAGTTTGACATTGATTTGGAACACTTTGCTCAGATAAAAGTTATCGGAGTGGGTGGCGGAGGGAATAATGCTGTAAATAGAATGATTGAATCAGGACTTAGGGGTGTAGAGTTTATTACAGTTAATACGGACAAGCAAGCACTGTTTCTTTCACAGGCTAACATGAAAATCCAGATAGGGGAGAAACTTACAAGAGGACTAGGTGCGGGTGCAAATCCCGAGATTGGACAGAAAGCAGCAGAAGAGAGTAAAGAGGAGATATCTCAGGTTCTTAAAGGTGCAGATTTGGTATTTGTAACTGCAGGAATGGGTGGCGGAACGGGTACAGGTGCTGCACCAATAGTAGCTGCTATAGCCAAAGAGATGGGGATATTAACTGTTGGAGTGGTAACTAAGCCGTTCACGTTTGAAGGTAAAAGAAGAAGCCAGCATGCTGAAAAAGGGATTGAGACCCTAAAGAATAATGTTGATACGCTGGTTACTATTCCTAATGACAGACTCTTACAGGTTATAGAAAAGAAGACTTCCATAGTTGATGCATTTAGGATGGCTGATGATATTCTTAGACAGGGTGTTCAGGGTATATCAGATTTGATTGCGGTTCCTGGTCTTGTTAACCTTGACTTTGCAGATGTTAAAACCATTATGCTAAATACGGGAATAGCACATATGGGCATAGGAAGGGCAACAGGTGAAAACAGAGCAGAAGAAGCAGCTAAGCAGGCTATTCAGAGTCCACTTCTAGAGACATCTATCGAAGGAGCAAGAGGTGTACTGCTAAATATCACAGGAGGGGCGGATCTTGGGTTGTTTGAAGTTAATGCTGCTGCTGAACTGGTTCAGAAGTCTGCAGATCCTGACGCAAATATAATCTTTGGAGCAGTAATTGATGAAAAGCTTGGCGACGAGATATTTATAACGGTTATTGCTACTGGATTTGAGAAGGGAATTAGCTCACAAAGAATAGATAAGATTTTTGAAAAAGCTACGACAAGTGCAGCTATGAATGAGAAACCTGTTGTGAACGTAGCTGCTGATGAACTTGATATTCCGACATTCTTAAGACGAAAAAAATAAATTAATTTATTACCATCAGTAGACAGGGGGACGGTTCTNNAGAACCGTCCCCCTGTCTACTGATGTCGAAAATATTTTTTATTCGGCAGGACAAAATGACAAATTTTGGAAAAGTTTTCATATATAATAGCAATAGTCAATAGCGAAGCTGAGGGGTATAAAGTGACGGTATATGTAGATGTATTATTGCTGGAAAATATCGCAATTAATTTTATTATTCTTGCTGTAACCTCTCATTTTTCGCGGGTAAAGGTCAGCACAGTAAGATTATTTCTAGGTGCTTTAATAGGGGCAGTTTATGTAGTGGCTGCATTTCTCCCGGGATTTGAGATTTATTTTACCCTGATTGCCAAGCTTTTTCTTTCATTGGCTATTATAGCAGTAACCTTCTGGCCGGAAAAAATTAAAGATTTTATACGGCTAACAGGCGTTTTTTACTTAGTTTCATTTGTTTTCGGAGGAGCAGCTTTTGGGCTATTTTATTTTCTTGAATCGGAAGAAATGCTATATAATGGTGTGTTTTATATAAACAATTTTCCGCTAAGGACACTACTATTATCTTCTATAATTGCCTACATAGTAACAAGAATTAGCTGGGATTTTGTAAAGTCCAAGATGACAAAAGAAAATATTATGATTCCTGTCTCAATTAAATTTAGGGAAAAGACAGTATCGATTAAAGCGCTTATTGATACAGGAAATTCTCTTAAGGATCCAATATCAAACATGCCGGTGGTGGTTGTTGAGTATTGTGTATTAAAAGATATACTGCCGGAAGAAATAAGTAAGGTATTCTCTGCAGGCAGTGAAGATAACCTTGATTTAGTATCTCAAGCAGTAGTAAACACAAACTGGGCAAGTCGATTCAGGTTGATACCATTTACTTCGCTGGGTAAAGAAAATGGTATGCTAATAGGATTTAAGCCAGATGGAGTTGAGGTTGGAGAACAGGATAAAAAAAGAGATTATCAGAACGTTATAGTTGGAATATACAATAAAAAGCTATCACATGATCAGAGTTATAAGGCCCTATTAGGTCTTGACCTGGTAAGCTGAAATCAGTCCTGAGTAAAAGATTTTTAACTCAGCACTCAGGACTTTAGGACTCAGGACTAAAAATGATTGAAGGGGGAAATGATGTGTTTATAAATAAGGTTAAGTTGTTTTTTAGAATCCTATATTCAAAAATACTAATTCGTCTTGGGTTGTTCCCGGGGTTCCCGGTTCACTATATTGGGGGCAGTGAGGCACTGCCTCCGCCCCTTAGTACTGAAGAAGAGAATTACCTAATATCCAAGCTCAATAGTAATGAAGTGGCAGTTAAGTCTATTCTTATTGAAAGAAACCTAAGGTTAGTTGTTTACATAGCAAGGAAATTTGAGAATACGGGGATAAGCGTTGAAGATCTTATTTCAATAGGAACCATTGGCTTAATTAAATCAATAAATACTTTTAATCCTGATAAAAATATTAAATTAGCGACTTATGCATCCAGGTGTATTGAAAATGAAATATTAATGTATCTAAGAAGAAATAATAAAATTAAAACAGAGGTTTCTATTGATGAACCTCTTAATGTTGACTGGGATGGAAATGAACTCTTGCTTTCTGATATTTTAGGAACAGATAATGATATAATTTACCGTACTATTGAGGATGAAATTGATAAGGAATTACTAAACAGCGCTATGAAGAAACTCTCATTACGTGAAAAGAGAATAGTAGAATTAAGGTTTGGTCTTAAAAGTGGTGTTGAAAAGACTCAGAAAGAAGTTGCTGACATGCTTGGTATTTCACAGTCGTATATTTCAAGACTGGAAAAGAGAATAATAAGCAGGCTAAAAAAAGAAATCAGTAGAATGGTATAACAAATTAACCCTCGGGCAATAATGATAATGATATATAAGTTATCGTCTGGAGGGTTTGGAATGCTTCTAAACAAAGTTGAAATTTGTGGAGTTAACACATCTAAATTACCAGTATTAACAAACGAGCAAAAAAAAGAATTGTTTGAAAGAATGCATCGGGGCGATACCGCTGCCAGAGAAGAATTTATTAAAGGAAACCTTCGTTTAGTATTAAGTGTAATACAAAAATTTAATAATAGGGGAGAGTATGTTGACGACCTGTTTCAGGTAGGTTGTATAGGTTTAATAAAGGCTATTGACAACTTTGATGTCAGCCAGAATGTAAAGTTTTCGACCTATGCAGTTCCGATGATAATTGGAGAGATTAGAAGATATCTTAGAGACAATAACTCCATAAGAGTAAGCAGATCCTTACGGGATATTGCATATAAGGCTCTCCAGGCTAAGGAAAAGCTTACAAACCAGAAATCTAAGGAGCCTACTATTGAAGAAATTGCTAAAGAACTTGGCATACAGAAAGAGGAAATCGTTTTTGCTCTAGATGCAATTCAAGATCCTATTTCATTGTTCGAACCAGTATATCATGATGGAGGAGATGCAATATTTGTAATGGACCAGGTTAGTGATGATAAGAACAATGATGAAAGCTGGCTTGAAGAGATTTCACTCAAAGAAGCAATGACCAAGTTAAATGAGAGAGAAAAATTAATTCTTACCAAGCGATTCTTTGATGGGAGGACACAGATGGAGGTCGCAGAAGAAATAGGGATTTCTCAGGCGCAAGTTTCAAGATTAGAAAAGAGTGCGCTTCTTCATATGAGGAAATATATATAGTTTAGCCAATAGCTAAAGGCCAGCAGCCAAATAGGGGGGTTATATAAAGTATGGGTAGAACTATGGATTTTAGGCAGAAAGAGGTCATTAACCTATCTGACGGTAAGAGATTAGGATTCATCTGTGACGTAGATATAGACTTTGACTCTGGAGTTATCAAGGCTATAGTTGTGCCTGGACCAGGAAGATTTTTTGGTTTATTTGGAGGAGGAGAAGATACTGTTATCCCTTGGGAAAACATAGCTAAGATTGGTGTAGATACAATATTGGTTGAACTAGAAGAGGGAAATAGTAGAAGGCGTCATCGAGAACTTAAGTCATATTAAGGAATAATCAATTCTAAAGAATCTAAATATTTTTCTATTCATTTGGACTATTAATTTACAATTTACAATTGACAATTTACAATTTGCAATTAGAATTAAATTAGACAAACAATATTAATAATTGTACATTTTAAATTGTATTATAGCTAACGGCCAACAGCCAATAGCCAAATGTATGGAGGCATAGTATGAGATGTCCTTTCTGCAATTTTCATGAGAGTAAGGTAATTGACTCAAGACCGGCTGATGAAGGCAACATGATTAGAAGACGCAGGGAATGTATGAGCTGTTCGAGGAGATTCACTACCTATGAAAGGGTAGAGAATGTCCCTTTAATGGTTATAAAAAAAGACAAGAGTATGGAACCTTTTAATAGGGAAAAATTGATAAACGGCCTTCTAAAAGCATGTGAAAAGAGACCTGTTTCCATTGAACAGCTCGAAGCTTTGGTGGATGATATAGAGTCTCAGGTATGTAATTCCTTAATGAGGGAAATAACAAGCCAGCAGCTTGGAGAAATGGTCATGGACAGATTAAAGGACCTTGATGAAATAGCATATGTAAGGTTTGCATCAGTATATCGGCAGTTTAAGGATATAAACACATTCATTTGCGAACTCCAAAAGTTGTTAAAAGATAATAAGAATAGATTATAGGATTAATTCTTTTTATGAACTATATCAATTACTTCTAAATTATCTCTTTTGATTTCCGAAAAGCAAAAAATTCAGCCTAAACGACATACAAGCTGTTGTTTAGGAGCTAAAATATGCATTTTAACAACTAATTAACATTAGTATTTAAAAGTAGTTTATCATTAATACTGGTTGATTTCATTTATATGTATAAAATTTATTTGCTTTTAGGGTAGAAGTATCACTACCCATTTTTTTTGATGAAAAAAGGAGGAACTGATGCTAGGCAAGATAAATAGTGCTGGTTTAATCGGATTAGACGGCTACATAGTTGAAGTTGAAATTGATATTTCACCCGGACTGCCTGCTTTTGATATTGTAGGCCTGCCAGATACTGCAGTCAAGGAATCAAAAGAAAGGGTAAGAGCAGCTATAAGGAACAGCGGGTTTGAATTTCCTGTAAAAAGAATAACTGCCAATTTAGCTCCGGCCAATACTAAAAAGGAAGGCCCGTCATACGATCTTCCTATTGCATTAGCTATATTGAGTGCTACAGGCCAAATACCTATTGAAGATTTGGATAAGTACGTATTTTTAGGGGAGCTCTCTTTAGATGGAAAGATTAAGCCAATAAAAGGTGTACTCCCTATGGCAATATCCGCTTTCAAATCTGGAATGGAAAAGCTGGTAATTTCAATTGAAAATGCCAAAGAAGCGGCAGTGGTAAAGGGCATAGAAGTATTACCTTGCTCAAATGTTCTGGATATAGTTAACCACTTGAATGGAGATAATCCTATACAGCCATATTTTGTGGATATAGACAGCTTATTTAAGTCGAATTGCAAGTATGATATTGATTTTGCGGATGTAAAAGGTCAGGAGAATATCAAGAGGGCACTTGAGGTTTCTGCGGCCGGAGCTCACAATTGTCTTATGATTGGATCACCGGGCTCTGGTAAGACAATGATGGCAAGGAGACTTCCGACAATTCTTCCGGATATGACATTTGATGAAGCTTTAGAAGTTACAAAAATACACAGTATAGCAGGAGTATTACCTCCAAAGACTTCACTGATAACAACCAGACCGTTTCGTTCACCCCATCATACTGTATCTGCAGTGTCCCTGGTAGGAGGGGGACGGATACCAAAGCCTGGAGAAATCAGTTTGGCACATTTTGGAGTACTATTTCTTGATGAACTGACCGAATTCCAAAAGGTTGCACTGGAGGTAATGAGACAGCCATTGGAGGATGGAATGGTAACAATATCAAGAATAAATGCCAGCTTATCCTATCCTTCACGGTTCATGCTGATATCTTCCATGAATCCATGCAAGTGCGGATTTTTACTTGATCCGGCAAAGAACTGTACATGCACACCAAGCCAGGTACAGCAATACATTAGCAAGATTTCCGGTCCCTTGCTGGACAGATTTGATATCCACATGGAGGTATCGCCCGTAAAATATCGCGAACTTGATTCCGGTATCAGTACAGACAGCTCTGCGGTAATAAGGGATAGAGTTAATAATGCAAGAAAGATTCAATTGGATAGATACAAGGGCATGAAAATATTCTTTAATTCACAGCTTCAGCCCTCTCAGATATCGATGTTCTGTAAATTAGGAGAACGCGAGAAGAATATATTGAGAGATGCTTTTGAAAGGATGGGCTTGAGTGCAAGGGCACATAATAGGATACTAAAAGTAGCAAGAACCATTGCCGACCTTGAGGGGAGTGAAAATATTCAGATGCCTCATATTGCCGAGGCTATACAATACAGGAGTCTTGACAGAAAGTTCTGGAATACATAAAAGGGAGGGGCAAAGCCCCTCTTAACCATTCTTTAGGTTCATTAAAGACTTAGTTTTTATTACCTATGGAAGAATCTAAGTGCTCAATAGCTAAAGTGGATGCTTTCTCAGTGAAATACTTTTTGGCAGTTTCTTCAACGCACAAATCTGAAAGAAGCATGTAAACAAATAATAGATTGTGTGTTGAGGGTGCAAAAGCAGATGAATTTATTATAACTATATTTTTTTGCAGGTCAGGGATTTTGGACATGTCGGCCAGAAGTTCATAAGATTCAATTTTATTGTTATCGGGTTTAATGTTAGAGAGAAAAAAATGTTTTTTATTATCTAATTCTGTTATGCAGAAATACCTCATGGCATTTACTCCTTTCTTGCAGCATGTAAACTTATTTTATCGTTTAAATTGAATAATTCTTAACTGTAATAGAAATAGAACATACAAGTATATATACTATTATATATATATTCTATGAAAAATGTTGGATTTCTTTCAAACGACATATTTTTTGATGTGAAAATTATATTTCTTGCTGTTCAGTGTCAAAAAAGTGCATTTCACGATGATATTAACATTAAAGTATGAGATTGATGTATTATTAATATCAATCCCGATAAATTTTTTTTGATTCCACCCTTTGTGGTGGGTATTTTTTTATATTTTACCTTATTGTTTAAAATTAGAAATAGGGTATAATAAAAATAGTTTCATTTTGGAGGTAGCAGAAATGAACAGCGAAGAATTTCAAAAATTGGTTCTTGAAAAATTATCAAAGTTAGATATTATTGAGACTGACGTTAAGGAATTGAAAAAGGATATAAAGGAAGTCGAGATTGATATCAAGGAAGTCAAGAGGGATGTAAAGGGTATTTGGGGTGATATTTTACATATTGATAATAGGTTAACTTCCCAGGAAGAGATTGTTGGGAAAATAGTGAAATAGAACAGAGTCAGTGGGGCAGCGCCCACTGACTCAACAAAAAAATACTCCCTTGAAGGGGAGTAAAAATAACACTACTACTTACCGTAGTATTTACCGCCGAACCAAATTGCTCCAGCGATTATGGCAGGTATGTAAAGATAGTCTAAATTTATTTTGGGAGCATGTTGTACAACAAACACTCCTATAGTAAAAAACAAACCTGCGGGTACTGCCCAATTTGCAATTTGACCTAAAAATTTTTCCATTTTTACGACCTCTCTTTCTTATATCCTTATTTTGAACGTAATTACTTTTTAGGTAACAGTTTCATATACACTACGGGGTTCTTGCACGCCATTGTTGGCGGTGGTCCATCAAATTCAGCTTGATAATTGTTAGTCTTGGCCCACTTACGGCATGCATTAATCAAAGGTTGAGGATTCTGGTCTCCATCAGGATAACCAAACAGCGTATAGAGCTGCTGGTCATAGCTTGCCTGGAGAGAACTCCCAAACTTCCTGACTATAATACAGCCGTCAACAGCGACCGTATTAGGGTCTTTTTCTAACTCACTCTGGATTGTTTGGATTCTTTGTTGAATTTGATTTTTTTGCTCTAGCTTAGCTTGGACTTGAGTAGTAACGAAAGCACCAATAACTGCACCCAGAATAATTAGAGTTAGAATCGCCCATGGTTTAATCCTTTTCAATTTTTTATCCCCTTTCAGTTTATAATATATAAATATATATCCTCAACACGAGCGCCTGAGCCAAAAAAGCAAAAAGCGAGTATATACTCGTAAGAGAAAAATCTCCTATCCATACATCTCGCCATGAGAGTGCTCGAAAAGCGTGTTCGTGATAATATAAAAATGTTAATATACTTTTATTATACACCCTTTGGACAGGTCAAATCTATTGGCAAGTTGCACAAAAATTTTGAAGCTATTGTGCAGGGTGCACACTACAAATCATATCCTGTATTCCTTAAATTGTATTCAAAGCAGCCTTCAAAAGGAGCACCCTTCGTACTCCTTTTGGAATCCTCTCTGCTTAATCCCTGAATTCCTCGCTAAGAGCTTCTAATATTTTATTCCGTCCTTCCGGGGTCATGGCTAACAGACCTCCATGTCTGATAGCCATTTAACTTGCCCTCCTTGGCAAGTTACCCCCTTCACTCCTCCATAAAATATAAGAATCTCTAATGCTCGGAATAACGGGATATTCAGTATATCTTCCAAGTTGCTTTTTAGTAACTCCGAAGGAATTACGGGATATTCCCGTTGTGACGAGATATAGAGCGTCTTGATTGTGCGGAAGACTGGAGGGGGAAATTCGACAGGACGTCGAATTTAGCAATCACTTGCCAAGGAGGGCAATTGATTGCGACCCCGGGAAGGATGGAGCACAATCTAGACGCTCTTATCAAGGAGCATAGGGAACCAGCGGGAAAAGGTGGCAGGAAAAACCGAAGAGGTTTTTCCTATCTCACTAATAGACAACAAACAATTTATTTGTTAGTATAGGTTTGTAAAAAGGTGGTGGATATATGGACGATCTTAAATACTGGGTATGGCTAAGCTCCCTGCCGGGAATAGGTGCACGCAGGTTTAATCAACTCATTGAGTATTTTGGTTCACCGTATGAGGTTTGGAATGCAAATTATAACCAACTGTTTAGAGTCCAGGGGCTGGGAAAGAATATATATACCGTACTTAACCAAAAATATAGGGATAACCTTGAATTTTATATGCATAGAATAAAGGAAATTGGCATAGATGTATTGCGGGCGGTTGATGATGATTATCCGGTTCATCTGAAAGCCATTTATGACCCTCCTCCAGTGCTCTACGTACGGGGCAAGCTTGAGAAATCAGATGATAGGGCTGTTGCTATTATTGGGTCCAGGAAAGCAACTATATATGGTTTGAATATGGCAAAGGAAATTGCCTTTGAACTGGCTATTAGGGGTATTACAGTGGTAAGCGGCATGGCAAGAGGTGTAGATACCTTTGCTCATAGGGGAGCGCTTGAAGCTGGGGGAAGAACTATTGCTGTACTAGGATGTGGAGTAGACATTCCTTATCCACCAGAGAATAAGATGATCATAGACCAGGTATCAAAATCTGGTTCAGTAATCTCAGAATTTGCAGTAGGAATGAAACCGCTGTCAGGCAATTTCCCTGCGAGGAACAGGATAATCAGCGGCCTTTCAATGGGCGTTGTTGTAATTGAAGCAGGAGATAGGAGCGGGTCGCTTATTACTGTGGATTTTGCCCTTGAGCAGGGCAAAGAGGTGTTTGCAGCTCCTGGAAATGCAACCAGTTATGAAAGCAAGGGTACAAACAGACTAATAAAAGAAGGTGCAAAAATGGTGACATGCGTTGAAGATGTCCTGGAAGAATTTGCTGAGTTAAGGACTATCAAGGTTGTGTCAGAAAAGAAAAATGAACAACAATATAGTAATCTTGACGAGGATGAAAGAAAAATTATAAATAATATAGGCGCTGAGCCTGTACATATAGATATTTTATTAAGGAGAACGGGACATAATATTCAGAAGATAAATTCGGTGCTGACAATGTTGGAGTTGAAAGGTATTCTTAAACAATTACCGGGGAAATTTTTTCTAAGGGCTTGATGAAATTAAAATTTTCTACTAAAATTACATCTGTTATTAAAATGTGGAGGTAGTGATGGTACAATATCTAGTAATAGTTGAATCTCCGGCAAAGGCAAAAACAATAGGAAAATTTTTAGGAAAAGATTTTAAGGTTGAAGCTTCTATGGGTCATATAAGGGATTTGCCTAAGAGCCAGCTCGGAGTTGATGTAGAAAATAGGTTTGAGCCTAAATATATATCTATCAGGGGAAAGGGAGAATTGATACAGAAACTAAAGAAACATGCCAGCCAGGCTGATAAGGTATTTCTTGCGACCGACCCTGATAGGGAGGGCGAAGCGATTTCCTGGCATTTGGCTAACCTGTTAAAATTAGAGCAAACAGATAAATGCAGAATTTCATTTAATGAAATTACAAAAAATGCAGTGAAATCAGCAATAAAATCACCAAGGCAAGTAGACATGAACCTTGTGGATGCACAGCAGGCAAGAAGGGTGTTGGATAGGATTGTTGGTTATCAGATGAGCCCTTTCCTGTGGAAAAAGGTCCGTAAAGGTCTTAGTGCTGGAAGAGTGCAATCAGTAGCGGTTAGAATGGTTGTTGACCGGGAGGAAGATATAGAAAGTTTTGTTCCGGAAGAATATTGGACTCTTGATGCTATGCTGTTGGATCCTAAAACATCTGCTGCTTTTGAAGCCAAGCTGCATGGTATGTCGGACGAAAAACTGCATGTTACTTCTGAAAAACAGATGGATTTAATATTAGGAGACCTAAATGATGCGAGGTATGTTATAACTAAGGTTAAAAAGGGAGAAAAGAAAAGAGCTCCATCACCTCCATTTGTGACTAGTACTCTTCAGCAGGAAGCGGCTAGAAAGCTTGGTTTTTCTCTAAAAAGGACAATGTCTGTGGCTCAGCAGTTATATGAGGGTATAAATGTTAAGGGTACTGGATTGGTAGGTCTCATAACATATATGAGGACTGATTCTGCCAGAATATCAAAAGAAGCACAAACTGAAGCGCGAAGGTTTATTTCGGATAAGTATGGTGAAAAGTTTATTCCCGAAGAACTAAGGGTATACAAAACAAAATCCGGTGCTCAGGATGCACATGAAGCTGTTAGACCAACGCATATAAATTTTGAACCGGATAGTATTAGGGATTCCTTGACGCCGGAACAATATAAACTGTATAAGCTGATATGGGAAAGATTCATTGCAAGCCAGATGGCATCGGCTTTATATGATACATTAACTATAGATATAAGTGCTTCGAAGTATATATTCAGAGCATACGGATCCAATATAAGATTCAAAGGTTTCATGAAGGTGTATGTTGAGGGTAGGGATGATGAAAAAGAAGAAAAAGATGTAACTCTTCCGGAGCTTAAAGAAGGACAGGAAGTTAACCTAAAAAAACTGGAACCAAAACAGCATTTTACACAGCCTCCGCCAAGGTATACTGAAGCTACGCTAGTAAAGGCATTGGAGGAGAAGGGAATTGGGAGGCCAAGTACCTATGCTCCTACAATAACGACTATTATTGCCAGAAACTATATAGAAAAGGAAAAAAAGCTCCTAGTGCCTACTGAACTGGGAAGGGTGGTAACATTATTATTGAAAGAGCATTTCCAGGATATAGTAGATGTTGAGTTTACTGCGCATATGGAAGAAAAATTAGACGAAATTGAGATAGGGAAGAGAAATTGGGTAGAATTATTGGAAGAGTTTTACCCTTCTTTTAACCAGACACTAAGACAGGCCGAGAAAGAAGTTGAGCATATTAAGATTGAGGATGAGGAATCAGATATACCATGTGAAAAATGCGGCAGGATGATGGTCATAAAGCACGGGAGGTTCGGAAAGTTTCTTGCATGCCCCGGGTTTCCCGAATGCCGGAACGCAAAGCCAATACTTGAGGATGCAGGAGTAGAGTGTCCGGAGTGCAAGGCAAGAGTAGTAATAAAGAAGACCAAAAAGGGGAAAAAATATTATGGATGTGAAAATAATCCGACGTGCAGCTTTATGACATGGGATATTCCGGCTAAAGAGAAATGCCCCGAGTGCAGCAGTTTCCTTCTTAAGAAGAAAGGCGGCAAGCAGCATTTAATTTGCAGTAATAGCAAGTGTACCTATGAAAAGAAGGGATAATATGATAGATTATATTACTGTAATTGGCGGCGGACTGGCAGGGTGTGAGGCAGCCTGGCAGATCGCCCAAAGAGGAATAAAGGTTAAGCTTTATGAGATGAAGCCGGAGAAGTATTCGCCGGCTCATAGTTCACCTGACCTTGCCGAGATAGTTTGCAGCAATTCTTTTAAGTCAAACTCCATTGAAAACGCAGCAGGTTTGTTAAAACAAGAATTAAGATTGATGGAGTCAATAATTATTGAGTATGCAGATTACAATAAGGTTCCTGCCGGGCAAGCATTGGCTGTAGACAGGGAGAAATTCTCATGCGGTGTGACCGAAAGGATTTCAAATAACCCCTTAATTCAGTTAATAAGGCAAGAGGTTACCAAGATACCTGCTGAGGGTATTGTAGTGATTGCAACCGGTCCGCTTACATCAGAGAGTTTATCAAAAAACATTCAGTCAATGTTGGGGCAGGACTATTTGTATTTTTTTGATGCTGCTGCTCCTGTAGTTACATCAGAATCATTGGATATGAGCATAATATTTAAAGCAGATAGATATGGCAAAGGAGATGCTGATTATTTAAACTGCCCTATGGAGAAGGATGAGTATGATAAATTTTATGATTCTCTAATAACAGCGGAAGTGACTGAACTGCACGGCTCCGAAGATAGAAAAGTGTTTGAAGGATGCATGCCGGTTGAGGTTATGGCGAAGAGGGGGAAACAAACATTGGTATTTGGTCCTCTGAAGCCGGTAGGACTGATAAATTCCCACACTGGAAAACAACCGTTTGCAGTAGTACAGCTCAGACAGGACAATACTGAGGGGACTTTATACAATATGGTTGGTTTTCAGACCAATCTCAAATGGGGAGAACAAAAGAAAATATTCAGCTTAATACCGGGACTCCAAAATGCGGAATTTGTAAGATACGGGGTAATGCATAGAAATACATACATTAATTCGCCAGGGCTGCTATCTCCGGTTTTTAATCTTAAACATGAACCTAGAGTATTCTTTGCAGGACAGATTACGGGGGTAGAAGGATATGTAGAATCAGTATCATCCGGTTTGATTGCCGGTATTAATGCCGTTAAAGCTTTCAATGGGCAAGAAATGTCAGCTTTTCCTAGACAGACGGTTGCAGGAGCGTTGGCTTCATATGTTTCTTCAGATGCAATTTCTAAGTTTCAGCCTATGAATGCTAACTTTGGTATTGTGCCGAAGCCGGAGTTAAAGGTTGGCAAAGATAAAAGGAACAGCTTAATAGCAGAAATATCAATAAAGTATATAAATAAATTAAAAAATGAAATTTAATGAATTCTTGTATTAATCAAATTATTGTGTTATCTTTATTAGAGAAAAAATAAGCAAGTTTAAGCTATTAATGACAAAATTTCTATTTTAAACATATTTTAGAGAAATAGGAGGAAGGCTATGACTAGCAAATTGCTAGATAAAACTAGAAAGGTTACCAGACTTCTACAGACTACCGGTTCACAGTCAATGAGGTTTTCAGATATGTGTGAAATTCTGGGAGAGTTACTTGCATCAAATGTTTATGTAATTAGTAAAAAGGGGAAGATACTTGGCCTTCACCAAGATGGAGCCATGAGTAAAGGGAATATTGTTAACGATGTGGAAATAGGAAAACAAATTTCCGGTCAACAGAATGAAGAACTATTATATGTAAAAGAAACAAGGGCAAACCTAAAGGCTGGTGAACTTGAAAACTTCAAGACAGCTGCAGGCGCAGGAAAAAATATTAGTATAACTATAGTGCCTATAAGCAGTGGTGGGGAAAGGTTAGGAACACTTCTCTTAAACAAGGACGACGGACAGTTTACAGATGATGATCTTGTGCTTGCCGAGTATGGAGCTACGGTGGTCGGCATGGAGATTCTCAGATCAATAAACATTGAGAATGAAACTGAAATAAGGAAAAAAGCGGTTGTTCAACTTGCACTAGGAAGTCTATCCTATTCAGAAATGGAAGCAATAGTCAATATCTTTAAAGAATTAGAAGGGACAGAGGGGTTGCTGGTAGCAAGCAAGATAGCTGATAAGGTTGGAATCACAAGATCTGTTATAGTCAATGCACTAAGAAAGTTTGAGAGTGCCGGTGTGATAGAGTCACGGTCATTAGGAATGAAGGGAACACACATCAAGATACTAAATGAAAAGCTGCTGGAAGAACTTGAAAAAATATCTCAGAAATAATAAAAGCCTGCTTTAGACTAAAGCAGGCTTAATTTTTGCAAAAAGTGATAAAATATTTTAAATTAATTACATAATAGTTAATTTAATTGGCATATAAAAATAATAATGATATAATAGTTTAAGATAAATTCAAAACTACTCTTCAACTTTCATATAATTTTCATTTTAAAAAGCTTAATATAACCTGCTTATTAAGAATTTAACAATATTTTAGAAAAAAATGTGTGAAGGAAAACATATGATTATGTCGAAATATATTGTGAGATATTTTTGAAATTGGGGGCTAAAGCATGATAAATGATATGTTTAAAAGTACATATATATTGGAACGGGCTCTCGATGCATCCTGGCTTAGAAACAAAGTCATTTCTAATAACATTGCAAACGCAGATACCCCGGGTTATAAAAGGCAGAAGGTTGAATTTGAGCAGTTTCTTTCCGAGGCTATTGCTAATAAAGCTAGAGGGATGATTACAAATGAACGGCATATTCCAATTGGAGCAAGTAATATAAATGCAGTAAAAATCAATATCAGAGAGGATAATGCTGCAAACATGCGTTTGGATGGAAATAACGTAGATATAGAAAATGAAATGGCTCAAATGGCAAAGAACAACATAATGTACAATGCGTTGATACAAAAGGTTTCAGGTGAGTTTAAAAAGATTCAAACAGCCATTAGTGAAGGTAGGAGGTAGTTATGTCATATTTCAGTTCTCTGGATATTAGTGCTTCGGGATTAACTGCACAACGACTGAGAATGGATCTGATTTCTCAAAATATTGCAAATGCTAACACAACCAGGACTGAGGATGGTACTCCTTATAGGAGGAAAGTATTGGTTTTTCAACAACGTGGTGGTGACAGGCCATTTTCTTCCTATCTTACAGAGGCTAGTAAGTCTATTATTGGTACCGGAGGGGTAAGAGTCTTAAGAATTGCTGAAGACCAGAGTCCTTTGAAAAAAATATATGACCCTGGGAACCCGGACGCAGATAAGGATGGATATGTACTTATGCCCAATGTGGATATTACTGCCGAAATGGTTAATATGATTTCAGCAACCAGATCTTATGAAGCTAATGTTTCTGCGCTGAATGCAACCAAAAATATGGCTATGAAAGCATTGGAGATAGGAAGGTAGTAAGTCAGTTTACAGTTAGCAGCTGACAGTTAAAAGGCAAATAAGTCAAATAATTGTAAAATGCAAACTAACAAAATGGAGATGAGTTTTAATGGTAAAATCGGTGTCAAATATAGTTTCTGGCATTAAGCCTATACCAGCTGTTCCTGGCTCGAATACTCCATCTGATGAAGGAAAAGTAAATTTTGGGAATGTGCTAAACCAAGCATTAAACTCTGTTAGTCAGATGCAGAATGAAGCAAGCCGGATGGCCGAGCTTATGGCGGCAGGCAAAATTGACGACCTTCATTCAGTAATGATAGCAGGTGAAAAGGCTGATTTGGCTTTGCAATTTACTTTACAGGTTAGAAACAAGATTCTTGATGCATATAACGAGATAATGAGGATGCAGATTTAATCCACTAAAGAGAAACTACTAGAGAGGGAGTGAATACATAATGCCTGAAGCGTTGGCAAGATTACAACAGCAGGCACTAGAAATCTGGAACGATATGGACAAGTCGCAAAAGACCAGAATGATACTTATAGCTATTCTGGTTATTGCGAGTATTACTGTTGCCATATTTATTGTTACAAGACCCAATTATGAAAACCTCTTTAGTGGTAGAATTGACTCTAAAGAAGTTGGGGAAATGAGTACAATTCTTAAGGAAAATAATATAGAACACAAACTTACTGACGGTGGAACTTCTATAGAAGTTAAATCTAAGGATAAGGATATGGCTCAGATAGCCTTGGCCCAGGCTGGATATCCAAGAGGAGGTATGACCTTCAAGGATGCCCTTAGTTCAATCAAGCTTTCCACAACCGAAAGTGATAAGAAGAAAATATTCAAGGAGTACGATGAGCAAAAGATAGCAGTCGGTTTAAAGAAAATAGATAATATAAAAGATGCAGTTGTAAATCTTAGTTTGCCTGAGAAGGATGTATTTCTTGGTGACCCTGAAGCACAAATGCCTACTGCAGCTGTAATGATTGAATCCAGGGAAGATTTGTCAAAAAAGCAGGTAGATGGGATAGTAAGGTTCGTAGCAGCCAGTGTTGAAGGGCTGGAGCCCAAAAATGTAAAGGTTATTGACAAATACACGGGCAAATTGCTTAATTCTGCCAGTGATGATGACACAACAGGTATCACGTCAAGCCAGTATGAGATAATGGATATCAATAAGAAAGATATAGAGAACAAAGTAACCAACCTATTCAGCAACAGGTATGATGGTATACGGGTTGCAGCAAATGTTGTCTGTGACTTTAGTACCGAAACCACCAAGGAAGTACAATATACACCTGTTGTTGGAGGGGATAGTGGTATTCTAAGAAGTTCAGAAACGCACAAGGAAGAAGTCCAGAACGGATCTACAGGCGGGGTACCTGGGACTGACTCAAATGGAGGGAATAGCACCACACCGTCATATACGTCCGGAGATGGATCTGATTCATCATATAAGAAGTCAGACGTAATTAATAACTATGAGATAAACCAAAAGAATATTGAGACAAATAAGGCCATTGGGATGCTGGATACAGAAAAATCCTCCATTACAGTAAGTTTTCTTTATGGTACAAATACACCCAATGCTCCTGCGCAACCGGAAATTGATGAGGCCCTAAATGCAATATCAAAAGCAACAGGTATTCCGGAGAAAAATATTGCAATAACAAGTTTCAAGCTTAACCCTGCTAAGGTTGAAGCGCCAAAAACAGATTGGATGAGTTTGCTTGGGAAGATAGGTCCAATTGCGATAGTAGGTATACTCATACTACTATTAGCAATAGGTGTTATGAGAAGAGGAGCAGCTTTGGACAGGGGCTTGGCTGTTCAAGGATCAGGAATGAATACATCACTTTCCGCAAGTATTGTAAGTGAAGATGATCTTCCTGAAATAGATATTGAAGAGAAGTCGGAAGTGAAAAAACAAATAGATAAATTCATCAAACATAAGCCTGAGGCAGTAGCGCAATTATTAAGAAACTGGTTGGCAGATGACTGGGATTAGGGAGTGAATTTGATGTCAAGGGGAAGGTCAGATATAGGAGGCAAGCAAAAGGCTGCAATGCTATTAATTGCACTGGGTCCGGAGAAATCGGCAGAGATATTTAAGCATCTTAAAGAAGAAGAAATTGAGCAACTTACGTTGGAAATTGCAAATATTAGAACCGTGACACCCGAGGATAAAGAACGGGTTCTTGAAGATTTTTACCAGATATGCTTAGCTCAAGAATATATTGCCGAGGGTGGGATAACATATGCTAAAGATGTACTTGAAAAAGCACTGGGTACCCAAAAAGCTTTGGAGATCATTAATAAACTTACGGTTTCACTTCAGGTTAGACCTTTTGACTTTGTACGAAAGGCTGACCCAAGCCAGCTGCTCAATTTTATTCAGGGAGAACACCCGCAGACTATTGCATTGATCCTGGCATACCTAAAACCTGCTCAAGCAGCGGTAGTGTTATCTGCACTTCCTCAGGACAAGCAAGCTGATGTTACCAGGAGAATTGCAGTGATGGATAGGACCTCTCCTGAGGTTATAAAGGAAATAGAAAGGGTTCTGGAGAAGAAGTTATCATCACTTGTAGTTGAAGATTACACGTCCGCAGGCGGAATAGCATCAATTGTTGATATACTAAATTCTGTTGACAGAGGTACAGAGAAATATATAATGGAAACCCTTGAGATTGAAGATACTGACCTTGCATCTGAAATAAAGAAAAGAATGTTTGTATTTGATGACATTATTACTCTGGACAACAGGTCAATTCAGAGATTTCTGCGTGAAGTTGATAATAACCAACTTGCGCTTGCGCTTAAAGGAGCAAGTGAAGAGGTGCAGAAGGTGATATTTAACAACATGTCTAAGAGATTACAGGATATGATAAAGGAAGATATTGAGTACATGGGACCTGTAAGGTTAAGGGATGTAGAAGAAGCCCAGCAGAAGATAGTCAATGTTATAAGGAAACTCGAGGACGCTGGAGAAATTGTAATTTCTAGAGGCGGAGGAGATGAAATAATTGTCTAAGGTAATTAAGTCCTTTAACGTATATATGGGTGAACCTGCCAAGGTAGAAGCACCCATTTTAAATTTAGATGATGTTGAATGTGAAACTCAAGACGATACTTTGGATATTGAGATTGAAAGCCTTACTGAAGAGGAAGCATCGAACCATTTAAGGGCAAAGTCTGAGGATATTATAAAGAAAGCTAAGGCAGAAGCTAAAAGAATAATTGATGAAGCAATGGTAAAGATCGATGAGGAGCGGGAAATTATACTGGAACAGGCAAAGAAAAACGGATTTGAGGAGGGCTATGATCAGGCTGTACGCAGGTGTGAAGACATAATCCAGGAAGCCGGCATGGTAAAACATCAAGCTTTACAGGATGCAGAGGTTTTTTTGAGTAATATAGAAAATGAAGTTGTATCTATTATTTTTGATATATCCAGAAAAGTTGTGGGTGTAGAACTAAGTTTTAACCCTGAAGATATTCTTCATATAGTTAGAGATGCATTTGAAAGCTGCACACAAAAAGAGTATGTTGTATTAAAGGTTTCTGAAAATGACTATGACTATATTGTTGAGTCAAAAAATAAACTGCTGGCTATGATACAGGGAGTGGGTGAAATAGAGATAAAGGTTGATCATTCTCTTGAATCAGGCAGATGTCTTTTGGAAACACCATACGGTGCTGTCGATGCAAGTGCAAATACCAGGCTGAATGAAATAGAGAAGGTGTTTAAAGGACTGGTCGGCAAGGAGTGATTTTGCAGGGAGGGGGACAATTGTTATCGTTTAGCTTAAGTAAATATCATGAAGCATTAAGCAGCTCGGATTTTATTGTACGTTACGGGAAGATATCACAGGTAGTAGGCCTTACAATTGAAGCAGTTGGGCCTTCTGTCAGCATTGGAGAATTATGTTCAGTCAGTACCAATAATAGTGCAGAACTATTATGTGAAGTTGTCGGGTTTAAGGACAATAAGGTACTTCTTATGCCGCTTGGAGAAATGAGCGGGATAGCTCCCGGCAGTAAGGTGACTGCTTTAAACGAAACACTGACCATTAGTGTTGGGGCTGAACTGAAGGGAAAGGTATTAAATGGACTTGGCCAGCCTATAGACCAGTCTTTTTTGTCTTTATCAAACGAGAAATACCCGGTATTTAACAAACCTCCCCATCCACTTACAAGAAAAAGGATTATGGAGCCTCTTGAATTAGGTGTAAAGGCTATTGATGGGTTTTTGACCATTGGTAAGGGTCAGAGAATTGGAATATTTGCCGGCAGCGGTGTAGGAAAGAGTACTCTTATGGGAATGATTGCCCGTAATACAAAGGCTGATATAAATATTATAGCATTAATCGGAGAACGTGGAAGAGAGGTAAGGGAGTTTCTTGAGAAGGATCTTAAGGAAGAAGGATTAAAAAGATCTATAGTAATTGTAGCTACTTCAGACCAACCTGCCTTGATTCGGCTGAAAGGGGCTTTTGTTGCTACGGCGATTGCTGAATATTTCAGGAACCAGGGCAAAGATGTATTGCTTCTTATGGATTCACTTACCAGATTTGCCATGGCCCAAAGGGAAGTGGGTCTGGCGGTAGGCGAGCCCCCCGTTTCACGGGGTTATACCCCATCAGTCTTTGCATTGTTACCCAAGCTTCTTGAAAGAGCAGGGAATTCGGAACGGGGTTCCATTACAGGGCTTTACACGGTACTTGTGGATGGAGATGACCTTACCGAACCGGTGACTGATGCAGCAAGGGGAATTCTGGACGGGCATATCGTACTTTCACGAAGTCTGGCAAATAAAAACCACTTTCCTGCAATTGATATATTGAGCAGTATAAGCAGGGTAATGCCTGATATTATCACACAGGAGCACAAGACTCTGGCAAATCAGATTAAGAAGGTCATGGCTATATATAAAGAATCCGAAGACTTAATAAATATAGGTGCATATGTTAAGGGGAGCAATCCTAAAATAGATTATGCTATTGACGTAATTGATAGAATAAATGAATTCCTGCAACAGGAAGTACACGAGCCGGTTACGTATGCAGAGGTTTTGGAACTAATGGGTTCTATTTTAACCTAATCCAGCTCTTTTTGAACATGAATTAATACTACTATGTTACTCAGGAAAATAATGTCTTCCGGATAGTTTCAAATAGCATCGGAAAAGTGCCTTATGAGGAAACGTCTCTAGGGTAGTCTATCGGCATTTTCCTCAGATGTATTCCTTACGGGTCAAATGAAACTATCCTCCAGAAATTATTTTCCTTCTACAGATTAACTAATCTGAAAAGTAGTATTAATAACGGTAATAAATCTATCGGAGGAGAGTATTAGTGGCCAAGTTTGTTTTTAAGCTGCAGCCTATGCTTAATATAAAAAAGCAAATGGAGGATAGTATTAAAACTAAGCTTGGAGAAGCTATTCAGGTTCTTGAGGCTGAGAAAATAATTCTTGAGGAACTAAAGAATCAAAAAAAGAAATGTATGTCAGAAGTCAGTACCAAGGTTTCGGGGGGCGTAACCATTGATAAACTGCGGAACTACAATGCATACATTTCTTTTATTAAACAAAAAATTATAAATCAATCGGAAAGGGTTAAATCTGCAGGACAAATTGTCGATAAATATAGAGAAGAGTTGATTGAAGCTGTTAAGGAACGAAAGATGCTGGAAACACTTAAGGAAAAACAATACTCAGAATACCTTAAAGAAGAGCATAAGAAGGAACAAAAATTGATAGATGAAGTTATTAGTTATAAGGAAAGTACTAACAAGAAGATAAATAGGTGATAACATATGGCAGATAGACAGACATCGAGAGTCAATAGACCTATAGATGATAGAGAGCAGCCAACCAATAGTAATAATAAGGTACCACAAAAAAAGAAAAAAGGATCAGGACTGTTTTCTTTTCTATTTCCCATCCTACTGGTAGTATCAATAATTTTCGGTTTATGGGCTTATTTCATAAAAGCCAATAAATTCGGGTTGGGCGAGAGGTTTCGGGGAAGTTTGAAGAATATACCTGTTGTGAGAATGGTATTACCACCCAATCCGGATCCTGAATCAGCAGAATATATGTCTGAAGACCAACTTGCTGAGAAGTATGAAGAGTTCAGAGCAAAGGTCAAAGAGCTTGGCAAGAAGGTAGAAGAACAACAAAAGACAATAGGTGAACTGCAGAAATATAAGGACAATGAGCAGAAAATGGGAAATGAGACATCTCAGCAAAAAGCAAGTAATGAACAAGAGAAGAAAAAGATCAAAGAGGAAAGAAAAAAGCTTGAGCAGGAGAAACTGAAATTTGCACAACAAATAAAACAGCAGGATGAAAAGGGATTCACAGAGTACTTTGAAAATATGGACAAAGATATAGCAGCGCAGATATATGAGAAAATAATGAGAGAAAAGCAAGTTGACGAAGAGGTTACTAATTTCGTTAAGACATTTGAAAACATGGAATCTGCTAATGCTGCAAAAGTTTTAGAAAATATGGGTTTTGGAAATATAGATCTGGTAGCCAATATTATGAAACTGTTGAAGAGGCAAGCCGCAGCAGAAATAATGGGGAATATGGATCCGGTATTTGCTGCAAACCTGGCAGACAGAATGGCGGTGGAGTACCCTATATATCCAGAGGAGTAATGAAAGGTACAACTGAAAGGAGGTGAAAGAAGAATGAATTATGGTTTACTAATAAGTTCTTTAACATCAGCGTCAGTAGAAAATACGGGATTTAAGGTACAAAATAAAGGTCAGCAGAAATCATTTGAGAACTTGTTTAAGGCAGAAAGAGACAGACCGGAGATAAGTTCAAAGTCTGAAAGACGTAACGAACACGCAGAGAGAACTAATCATACAAGGAGAGAGGTTCTGGAAGGAAGTGAGAGAAACAAGGATATCAGAAAAAATGTAACCGAGAATAGTAAAAACGAAGATATAAAAAGAGATGATGATGCAGATATAAGAAAGGAAGATGCAGTAAGGAATAAGGAAGTAAAGAGTGAAAGAAAGGAAAAAGGTACAAAAGAGACTGAAGGAACCTCAACTAATCAAGGGGAAAGGCAAGAACAGGATAAGGAGCTTAAAGAAAAGCTGAAAGATGTTCTGGAGAAGTTAGGAATAACTGTTGAAGATTTGGATTATCTTCTGAAACTTCACGGTGCCTCACCTAATGGTTCAGTAAACTTCAAGCTGGATGAACTTATAAATAAAATATCAGGACTGGTTGGGCAAGGTATAGAAAACAAGGATCAACTCCTCGGACAAATTAAAGATATACTTGAGGAGATAGGAGCAAAGGCAACAATAAAGGTTGGACACATTAAGCAGATAGAAAACCAGGTAAGCGATGAAGTACAAAATATACCAGAAGGCAGCCAACCTGAGCAAAGCGGAAGCAGCAATCAGAAAATTGAAAATTCATTGAAGGAACAAAATAACAGAGTAGGAGGAACCGATAACAAGCAGGCAGAAGAAAGTAAACAGAAGAATGAAATAATCAGGGATGTTGAACAATCCAACCGCAGATTTGGCAATAAAGTGCAAGATGAAAGTACAAAAAAGCCTCATACTACCGAGATAAGTAAAACATTAAGCCAAGAAAAAGCAGTTCGGGAGGGAATCAAAGAAAATAAAGAAGCAAAAGGAGAGCAAGAACAAAACGGTCAGGAATGGGGAGCAGAAGAGCAGCAGAGCGAAAGCTGGACAGACAAGGTTAAGGTTATTAATATTAAAGCTGACAAAATGGATTCAAATTTTAAAACAACACAGGAAAATGTACCGCAAGCTTTACAGAACGCTAATGAAGTTAAGGAAATCAGGATGGAAACTAAAGCTAACAATGTTGTACATACCAATAGGGATGAGATATTAAAGCAGATTGTTGACAAAGCTTCGGTAGTGTTATCTAAAGATAAAGCTGAAATGATTGTTGACCTTAAACCGGACCACTTGGGGAAACTCTCACTTAAGGTAGTAACAGAGAGAGGTATTATGACAGCACAGATTATGGCTGAGAATCAACAGGTGAAACAAATTATCGAATCAAACTTTAATGTATTGAGAGATGCGTTAGAAAAACAAGGCATTACAGTGCAGCAGTTCAGTGTATCTGTAGGACAGGATTCATGGAATAAGAATTTCGGTCAGGAAGCCCAAAGAAATTTCACAAAGAGTTATAACAAAAATCAAGGTATTACAGGTATAGCAGTAAGCAATTTCGGCTATCAGGGTGGAGAACAGTCAAAGCAAGCTTACATGTGGCCTGACAGTACAGTTAACTATACTGCATAGTGGAGGTGCAAAATGAGCATAAGTTCTGTTACAGACTCAAGTACGGTTAGTCAAACTTCAACCGGAAGCAATGATACGGCCAGAAATGTTGGCGAAATGGGTAAAGACCAGTTTCTGAAACTTCTAGTAACACAGTTAAAGTACCAGGACCCAATGAAGCCCATGGAAGATAAGGAGTTTATATCACAGATGGCTCAGTTTAGTTCCCTGGAGCAGATGCAGAATCTTAATTCAAACTTTTCGGCTATGAAAGCATTTTCATTGATGGGTAAGAACATAGCTGCTACATTTCAGGATTCTCAGACAGGAGAACAGACTGATGTCTACGGGATAGTAGAAAAGGTAAAGATTGAGAAAGGAAAGGTTTATGTAAGTGTAGGAGAGAAGGATATTCCAATTGACGAGATTACCGATATCTCCAACCAGAATGTAACCAAGTTAACCGACCTGATGCCTCTGATAGGCAAGAAGGTGGACGGTAAGATAGCAGAGGAAGAGGGAGGAATTATAGACATAATAGGACGAGTGAGCAGCGTAAAGAAATCCGGCGGCATAGATTATGCAGTCATGGACGAGATACAGTTGAATGAGGTAGATGTACTCTTGCCGGACGGGATTGTAGAGTATAAAAAGGACTACATGACTCGAAACATCGGAAAAGAAGTCATTGTTATAGCAACAGATAGCGCTGGAGGCAAGATCCATGTAAAAGGTATTCTAAAAGAAATGACTGAAAACGGTGATAAATTTGACGTAAAGATGGGTGGAGTAGAAGTTCCGATTGACAATATAAGAGGAATAGCACAGGATTAGTATAGGTGGGTATAAGCATGATAATTAACAATAGACCAATAGCCGGCCCCAATAATAAGCCTACAAGTTCTCCTCAGCCGACGCAGAAGCCGGGTATTCAAAATATCCAATCCAATTTTGGAACTGTTCTGAAGGAAAAGATTCAGGAGAAGACCGAAGTCAAGTTTTCTAAACATGCAGAGTTAAGGCTTCAGTCAAGAAATATCCAATTAAGTTCCAATCAGATGGAGAGGATAAAAGACGGAGTAAGCAAGGCAGAAGAAAAGGGTGTAAAAGATTCGCTGATACTGGTTGATAATCTGGCGTTGGTAGTAAATGTCAAGAATAAGACAGTAGTAACAGCAGCCAGTACAAATGATCTTAAAGAAAACATTTTTACAAATATTGATGGTGCAGTTATTGTTTAGCCGGCCCTCAAAGAGGAAGCTATAACACCTCGGAACGACTGATGAGGTGACTGTACCCAGAAGGGGGTATTTATTATGATGAGATCCATGTTTTCTGGTGTGTCGGGACTTAGGGCCCACCAGGCAAGGCTGGATGTTATAGGTAACAATATTGCCAATGTTAATACCGTTGGTTACAAAGCATCCAGGGTAACATTCCAGGAAGTATTCAGCCAGACATTGAGAGGTTCTGGAGCGCCCGATACATCTACCGGCAGAGGAGGTACCAACCCGATGCAGATTGGATTGGGTATGGGAGTAGCTTCTGTCGACATGCAGTTTACCCGGGGAAGTGTGCAAAGAACCGATAATCCGACCGACCTGTCAATTGAAGGAGAGGGAATGTTTATTGTAAGAGGCGGCAGCGCCGATGCATATAGGTTTACAAGAGCAGGAAACTTTACCGTGGATAAGATGGGTAACCTTGTTGCATCCAACGGTATGAGCGTATATGGCTGGCAGTATCACGAGGCCGACCCGAATAATCCTGGAGCCAGAATATTTGATACTGAAAGAAATGTCGAGCCGATAAACATTTACGCCGATTCGTATAATGGGAACAAAAAGATTATTGCTCCCCACTCTACAGATCAGGTTGCTCTTTCCGGTAACCTTAATCTGAATGACGCTGTAGCCGATCCACCTGTAATACTACCTTTGACAGTGTTTGACGCCTTCGGAAACGAATACAAAATTGAGGTTCAGTTCCAACAATCAGGGGTAGACCATGTTTGGAACTATACCATAACAGAAGCTGATGGAATCAACAGATTTACTGATGTTCCCGGAACAATAACATTTGATGATACGCCTGGTAATGAAGGTAAGGCAATTGATGCAACAGGAGGGGCGGCTGGCGCCGGACTTGTAAGAGATATAACCCTGGATCTTAGTACCATAGATTCCGCACTTACCGATATAAACTTTGACCTGGACTTAAGCAAAATTACCCAGTATGCAACCGACAGCTCAGCCAAGGTTTACAGTGCTAACGGCTATAACAGCGGAACACTTGTAACATTTAATATCGGAACAGATGGTGTAATAACAGGTATATACAGCAATGGACAGCAGCAGCCTTTAGGTCTTGTGGCACTGGCAAGCTTTGAAAATTCTGCAGGTCTTCAAAAAGTAGGAGAAAACATGTACATAGCTACATCCAACTCTGGAGATTTCAAAAAGCCAACCAGGCCGGGGGGAGAAGGACTTGGAACATTGAATCCCGGCACCCTTGAAATGTCGAATGTTGACCTTTCTAAAGAATTTACCGAAATGATAACAACTCAGAGAGGGTTCCAGGCAAACAGCAGAATTATTACCACGACAGATGAAATGTTGAATGAGCTGGTTAATATCAAACGTTAGAGAGGTAATATTTACTAGAATTTCGTAAGAAATACGGCCAAATCTTAATATTACAAGCGGGAGCTGAAATTAAATTTAAAAATTAGATTTAAAAATTAGATTTCAGCCCCCTATTGTATTTTCGAGGGAAAAATATTATGATTAGATTAAAAAGATTAAATGGGAAAGAATTTGTCATTAATTGTGATTTGATAGAATTTATTGAAAGCACGCCGGATACAGTAATTAAGATGACCACCGGTAATAAGGTTATTGTTACTGATACTATTGATGAAGTTATAAATAAAGTGGTAGAATATAAAAGAAGCATTTATTCAACAATAAAATATCAAATGAAAGAAAGTTCCACTTGAAACCTGTGACGAAAAATAGGATAATAATGAAGTACTATTATTCTTTTGTATTTTGAAAATACACATCTACTAGAAAGAAAGTTAATAAAAGCTAGTCTTTATATAGATGAATATATAAAAGTGTTCTTATGGTTCACACAAATTAAACCCCAAAATACAACTAACGTATTGGTTACATAAGCTTAAACTATGCTATTATACTGGTCTCTGGCCTTTAAAACGGGAGGCGGCAGTTTTATGGAAGGTAAAGAAAGCAAACTTAATTTATTCCTCATTATAATAATAGCTTTTTTATCTGTGGCAGTTGCATTAATAGTGGTATTGCTGCTAATAACAGGAGGAAATATTAATAACTTGGGTATAGGAAACAAGGAAGATACAAAGGCAGAGAAAAAAGTAGAGATTGACCACAAAAAGGCAGTGGGTTTTCCTGTATCCGAGATGGTAATCAATATAAAGCCAAATAAAGATAATAAAAAAGCAATTATTAAAATATCGGTCAGCATTACGCTAGCAGATTCTAAGTTTGAGGAAGAGTTTAAAAAGAGAGAAGCCGAAGTAAAAGATATAATAAGATCAACCTTTAATAATAAGACTGCTGAAGAACTTGAAGGTGAAAAGATTGATAAGGTCAAGGAAGAACTCCTGCACAAATTAAAAGAAATGTATAAAGAGCCTAAAGAGGCGGCTAAGGTATTAGAAGTATTCTTCCCTGATACCTATATAACTGAGTTGAACTAGCAGCATGGTTAATTCATTAGTTCTAATCAGCGAACTATTTTAGATTATTTTATTCCATTTATGAAGGGAGTGGTTTAATGGGGGACATTCTATCTCAAAATGAAATAGATGAATTGCTTAAGGCGCTAAATACAGGCGAAATTGATGTCCGTCAGATGCAGACCACTACCGAAGAAAAGAAAATAAAGAATCATGACTTCAGAAAACCAAACAAGTTTGCTAAAGACCACTTGAGGACTCTTGAAATTATACATGAAAATTATTCGAGGTTGATAACAAACTTCCTTTCAGGTTATTTGAGGACATTAACACAGGTAGAGGTAATTTCAGTTGAAGAATTGACATACTATGAGTTTAATAACTCCATTTCTAATCCTGCAGTACTAGGAATAGTTGATTTTACTCCATTACAAGGAACAGTAGTAATGGAAATAGCCCCCAATATAGTGTTTTCTCTTATTGACAGGATATTAGGTGGAAAGGGTTTATCCAACCAGAAGGTTAGGGAATATACAGAAATAGAGTTAGCTATTATAGAAAGGATTATTGCCCAACTGCTTAACCTCATGAGGGAACCATGGGAGAATGTAACTCAGATAAAACCAAGACTTGAAAAAATAGAGACTAATGCACAATTTGCACAGGTGATATCACCCAACGAGATGACTGCTTTAATAACCCTAAGTGCAAAAATAGGTGAGGTTGAAGGGATGATAAACCTCTGTATTCCCTATCCTGTTGTAGAGACCATTTTACCCAAACTCAGCACCAAGTACTGGTTTGCAATGAGAGAAAAAGCGTTTACAGAGGATAGTAAGCAAGCACTTCAAAAGAAAATTGAAGGAACATTGATTCCGGTAAGGGCAGTACTAGGAGGTGCAGTTTTGACAGTAGCAGATGTAGTTGAACTCCAGGTAGGAGATGTAATACAGCTAGACACAAATATCAATAAGGATCTGAAGGTATATGTTGGAGATATATTTAAATTTAAAGCCCGTCCAGGTGTAAAGAAAAATAGGGTGTCAATCAAGATAATGGGTGTTATAAGAGAGGAGGAAGAAAATGGATGATCTACTTTCTCAAGCCGAAATAGATGCTTTACTTAGTGGTGGGTCCTTTAACGAAAGTAGCTCAGGCGGCGGGGATATGGAACTAAACCCTCAAGAAATTGATGCCTTGGGTGAAATCGGGAATATTAGCATGGGGACTGCCTCAACAACTCTGTTTACTTTGCTAGGGCAAAAAGTCTTGATTACAACACCAACAGTAGAAGTTACTACATGGAGAGAGTTGACCAAGAACACAAGCGGCTCTTTCATTGCAGTGAAAGCAGAATTTATACAAGGACTTACAGGAACCAATCTGTTATTATTAAAAGAAGAAGATGTTAAGATCATCACCGACCTGATGATGGGAGGGGATGGCAGCAATACAGGTGGGGATATTACCGACTTGCACCTAAGTGCTATAAGTGAAGCAATGAATCAGATGGTTGGTTCTGCAGCTACGTCTATGGCTTCAATGATAAATAAGAGAATAGATATTTCTCCGCCTAAATCATTCCGTACAAACTTAGCTGAGAATGATTTCGTAGACTTTAACTCTTCAGAAAAAGTAGTGAAAATTTCATTCAAAATGGAGATAGGCAGCCTGATTAACAGCCATATTATGCAGCTTTTGCCCATTGATTTTGCAAAAGAAATGGTTACCGGACTGCTTAACATTGAAGGTGAGGCAGGATCATCAGCGTCCTCAATCAGCCCAAGTGATAATAATAGCGAACAAAATTATGGTTATTTAGACAATATGGGACAGAGCGCAGCAGCAAATCAGCAGACTGCTCAGCAGATGTATCGGGAACAGGAGCCTTATAATGCGCCTACTCAACAGATATCTAATATGACAATACCTCAGACACAGCCAATGGGAGGATACGTTCAGCAGAGCCAGCAGCAATCATACCAACAACAGGCACCTATGCATAATCCGGTACATATGACTTCAAATAGTTCACCACAGGCTCCAGTAAATATTCAACCTATACAATTCCAGTCATTTGATGAGGGGAGGAATTCAGCACAAAAAGAAAACATTAATTTACTTATGGAAGTACCTCTGCAGATTACTGTAGAGCTTGGAAGAACACAAAAACTAATACGCGAAATATTAGAGTTTGCACCAGGCTCAATAATAGAGCTTGATAAATTAGCGGGAGATCTGGTTGATATATTAGTAAACGGAAAGATAATTGCAAAAGGTGAGGTTGTAATAATTGATGAAAGTTTTGGCGTAAGGCTAACGGACATTGTCCAACCATCAAAGAGACTATAGAAGAAACTTTTTAAAAAAATTTTAAGGAGAGGGATTAACATGGGGAAAAAGATTTTAATTGTTGATGATGCAGCTTTTATGAGGATGATGATTAAAGATATCCTGACTAAGAATGGCTACGATGTAGCAGGTGAAGCTGAAAACGGTATGAGAGCAATTGAAAAGTACCGTGAACTCTTACCTGACTTAGTAATAATGGATATAACAATGCCGGAATTAGACGGTATACAGGCAGTAAAGGAAATAAAGAAGATAAATTATGATTCAAAAATTATTATGTGTTCAGCTATGGGGCAGCAAGCTATGGTTATTGAATCCATTCAGGCTGGTGCAAGAGACTTTATTGTTAAACCTTTCCAAGCTGATAGGGTTGTTGAGGCTGTTAGAAAGGTCCTTGGATAAATGGAGATGATTTAATGCCAGATATTGGTGTATTCTTTTACGGATTATTTTACTTAGTACTATTTGCCGCAATATTATTTTTGGCATATGTTTCAACGAAATTACTTGGTGCTAAAGCAGTCAGGGGTATGAGGGGAAGGCATCTAAAAGTAGTTGATACGATTGTCCTTGGCTTTGACAGGCAAATATATTTGATAAAGGTTGGAGATCAGTTTCTGCTAGTATCATTTTCAAATAAAAGTATTAAGTTTATGACACTTCTGGATAGCAGCCAGGTAAGATTAACAGAGGAAGATCTAAAAGAGTTGGAGCATGAACAGCAAATAAGTGCTAATACAGTATTTAAAAACTATTTTGAAATGTTCCGTAATCTTTCCCCAAAAAAAGAGGGTAATACTTCGTTAGAAGCAAATAATCCTAATGAGGCAAGATTTAATCAAAATCTAAACAAGCTAAAAGGCATCTTTTCCAAAATAAATTCTGAAAAAAATGGGGATGAAAAACCAAATGAATAGCAGGTTAAAAGGCACGTATGTTTTGCTGTTAACACTTATAGTTGTGCTTTCCTGGACCATTTCCGCAAGTGCTGAGCCTGCATTCCCAATACCGCGAATTGGAGTAGATATTGGTCCGGCACAACAGCCCCAGGAGGCAGCTGCAACTATTCAAATAATACTGTTATTAACTGTTCTATCAATTGCTCCCGCTATCCTAATCATGATGACCTCGTTCACCAGGATAATTATAGTCCTCTCTTTTTTAAGAAATGCTCTCGGAACACAACAAATGCCTCCTAATCAGGTTTTGATAGGGTTTGCAATGTTTCTGACTTTTTTTATAATGTCACCAGTTCTAACCCAAATAAATAATGAAGCATTTCAGCCTTTTATGAAAGGGCAGATTACACAAGAACAAGCTTTTACTAAAGCAGCTGATCCAATAAGGGAATTTATGCTAAACCAAATTAGAAGCGAAAAAGATTTATTGTTATTTGTAAAAATGGCTAAAATGGATCCCCAAAAAGTTGAAAAAGAGAAGCTGCCATTAACAATTGTAATACCAGCGTTTATGATAAATGAATTGAAAGTTGCTTTTCAAATTGGTTTTTTAATATTTATTCCGTTTTTGATAATTGATATGGTGGTTTCAAGTACCTTAATGTCAATGGGAATGATGATGCTTCCACCGATAATGATTTCTCTCCCATTTAAGATTCTTTTATTTATAATGGTTGATGGCTGGAATTTAATAACCCAGTCAATAGTAATGGGATTTAGGTAGTATAGATGTCAGAAGTCAGACTTTTTTGGTAACAAAGGCTTAAATAAAAGTTAAGTAGTCAAGGAGGAGAACAGCATATGGAGCAGGGGGCAGTAATTGAATTAGCAACAAGATCATTATTAATTATACTATATGTAGCCGGTCCCATGCTACTGCTTGGACTTGTAGTAGGTTTAGCAGTTAGTATATTTCAAGCAACCACACAGATTCAAGAGCAAACGCTTACATTTATACCAAAGATAATTGCAATTTTAGGGGGTATGGTATTGTTTGGCCCTTGGATGCTGACTGTTATGAAAGAATTTACTCAAAACCTTTTCCAGAATATAAATAACTATATTAGGTGATAGACTTAAGAGAGGGATAAAACTTTGGAACTACTTGTCGGAAGTTTTTTAACCAAGATAGAAGTTTTTATATTTATTCTGATCAGAATCAGTTCCCTCTTTGTAATCTCGCCATTATTCGGGAGGAGAAGTCTACCAACAATTTTTAAAATAGGTTTTTCACTGATGGTAGCTGTCATACTGGTAAATGTAGTTAGTGTACCGGCAGCCGTAAATCTTAGTGGGATGTATGAGTTTACAATTGTAGCTCTCAGGGAATTCATGATAGGAGTAATATTGGGGTATGTAAGCTTCCTGATATTTTCAGCAATATACCTGGCAGGACAATTAATTGATACTCAAATCGGATTTGGTATAGTAAGCGTAATTGATCCTGTGAGTAATATTCAGGTTCCAATAACTGCAAACTTTTATTATACACTGGCAATGGTAATTTTCCTAACAATAAATGGACACCATATGTTAATCGAAGCACTGGTTAATAGTTATAATTTGCTTCCGATAGGTACAGCAGTACTGAATAATAATATGATACCGCAGCTGATAAAACTTATGGGATACATGTTTGTTATAGGGTTTAAAATAAGTGCACCTGTAATTGCAGCAATTCTTGTATGTGATGTAGCACTTGGAATACTATCCAGAACAATGCCGCAGATGAACATATTTATGGTTGGACTGCCACTTAAAATAATACTTGGTTTGGTAGTAATGATGATAACAATACCCGCATTCATTATGATTCTAGGTTTTATGATAGATACAATCAATGAACAGACTATGACAGTGATGAAAGAAATGGTACCCAAGTGATGGCTATTATATATTGGATACAACGAATATTTTTAGGAACTAATAGCCAAGAGCCAAAAGCCCAAAGCCAGTTTTTTGAGATAGACCTTCAGCTATTTGCTGATGAGGAAAAGACAGAGAAGGCTACACCAAGAAAAAGAGAACAGGCAAGAAAGAAAGGTCAGGTTTTACAAAGTAAAGAGATAAACTCAGCAGTATTACTTCTCGCTATGTTCCTGACAATAAAATTTAGCTGCCCATTTATCTATAATGAGATTGAAAAGTACTTTGAAAATATATTTAACAACTATATGAAGATGGAAGACTTGTTTACAGTCAATGTCATGATGAAGTTTTTAACCGATACAACACTAGTCTTCCTTAAGATAATGGCTCCCATTCTAGCAGTATCGTTGTTAGCAGGATTAATAAGCGGGTATGCACAAGTAGGGTTTTTGTTTACAGTGGAGACTTTACAGTTCAAGCCGGAAAAATTGAATCCGATTAATGGGTTTAAGAGGATATTTTCGAGACAAGCAGCGATTGAATTAGTAAAATCAATAATAAAAATAGCAATATCATTGTATATATCTTACCTTTATCTAAAGGATGAAGTTAATAGTGTAATAAACATTATGGATATGGATGTTTTGAATATATTCATATACATTGGAAACGTAGCGTTAAATGTTTCAATAGCCATAACTATTGTGCTTATTATATTAGCTGTATTTGATTACATCTTTCAATGGTGGGAATACGAGAGAAATCTAAAAATGAGCAAGCATGAGACGAAGGAAGAATATAAGCAAACTGAAGGTAATCCTCAAATTAAGGCCAAGATAAAGCAAAAGCAGCGTCAGATGGCTGCAAGCAGAATGATGAAGGATATACCCAAGGCAGATGTTGTTATTACAAACCCTACTCATTTTGCTGTAGCTATAAAATATGACGCCGAAGAAAATTCAGCGCCGGTTGTTATAGCAAAAGGGCAGGACTATATTGCACAGAGAATAAAAGAGATTGCAAAAGAAAATAAGGTTGAAGTTGTTGAAAATAAAGAACTTGCCAGAACACTATACAGTTCAGCAGAAATTGGAGACCCTATACCGGAGGAACTATACCAGGCAGTGGCAGAAGTACTTGCATTTGTATACAATCTTAAGGAAAAGCATGTGGCAGGTTAAAGAATATGCACAACCCTTATCCCCAGCGCTTCTCCCAAGCTTTGGAGAAGGGAGAAGATAGAGAGTGTGTAAATAAAAAGAGAGTAGGGAAGTTTAAATGAAACTTGGGGATATTAGTGTAGCAGCCATAATAGTAGCCATTGTATTGATAATAATTATTCCCATCCCTCATCAACTGCTTGATATACTCTTAGCAATAAATATTTCAGTTTCATTACTTATATTACTGAACAGTGTTTATGCTAAAGATGCATTACAGATGTCAATATTTCCTTCACTATTGCTAATTACGACTATATACCGGTTGTCACTCAATATATCGGCAACAAAGTTAGTTCTAGGCCAAGGTGAAGCCGGTTCTGTAATAAATGCTTTTGGTAGGTTTGTTACTGCAGATAATATAGTGGTAGGATTCATTATATACTTAATAATTATGATAGTTCAGTTCCTGGTAATTACCAAAGGATCTGAAAGGGTATCTGAAGTTGCTGCAAGATTTACACTGGACGCTATGCCGGGTAAGCAGATGGCAATAGATGCTGATTTAAACAGTGGGCTGATTAGTGAAGAAGAAGCAAAGGAAAGAAGAAAGAATATTCAACGTGAGGCTGACTTCTATGGAGCAATGGATGGTGCCAGCAAGTTTGTAAAGGGTGATGCAATTGCAGGTATAATAATTACTTTTATAAATGTAATTGGCGGATTGATTATTGGGGTTTTAATGAGAGGTGAAGAATTAACCCAGGCATTCAATGACTACACCATACTTACTGTAGGAGATGGCCTGGTAAGCCAGATTCCGGCCTTGCTTATTTCGACAGCGACAGGTATTATAGTAACAAGAGCTGCTTCTGATTCAAATTTGAGTCAGGGCTTGATAAGGCAGATTTTCCAAAACCCCAAGGTTATGATGATTACTGCAGTAGTGTGCGTACTCCTTGTAATGTTTGGGCTGCCAACGTTACCCTTTGTTATAATAGCGGCTATATTGGCTGTAGTTGGCTTCAGATTACAAAGAGAGATTAAGCTGCAGCAGAAGGAAGAAGAGGTAAAGGTCCAGGAGACCGAGGTAGAGGAGATAAGAAAGCCGGAAAATGTAGTATCCTTGTTACAAGTGGATCCAATAGAATTGGAGTTTGGATATGGAATAATTCCTCTGGCGGATGTAAATCAAGGTGGAGATTTGCTTGATAGAGTAGTAATGATAAGAAGACAACTGGCATTGGAACTCGGGATGATAGTCCCGATGATCAGGCTTAGAGATAATATACAGCTAAATTCAAATGAATATGTAATAAGGGTTAAAGGAGTTGAAGTATCAAAAGGTGAACTAATGTTTGATCATTTTCTGGCAATGAACCCAGGAGGAGTAGAACAGGAGATAGATGGAGAGCCAACTACCGAACCGGCATTTGGATTACCGGCGAAATGGATAACAGACAACCAAAGGGAAAGAGCAGAGATGCTTGGGTACACTGTAGTTGATCCACCATCGATAATAGCAACTCACCTTACAGAAATAATAAAGAGATATGCACATGAATTACTTGGAAGACAAGAAGTACAGACGCTGATTGACAATGTAAAGATAAATTATCCAGCAATAGTTGAAGAACTTATTCCTAAAGTATTGAATCTGGGAGAAGTTCAAAAAGTACTGGCTAACCTCCTGAGGGAGAATGTTAGTATCAGGGATATGGTTACTATATTGGAAACGTTAGCTGATTATGCACCACTTACTCATGATACCGATATGCTGACAGAGTATGTAAGGCAAGCATTGGGGAGGGCAATATGTAAAAGATTTATTGGTAACAACAGATCAAGCGTCATTACAATAGACCCACAGCTTGAGCAGAGAATTGCCGACTCGGTTCAACGCACTGAGTTTGGTTCCTTTGTATCACTAGAACCAAATATTACCCAAGGAATAATCAATAAACTGTACGAACATGTTCAAAATCTTGCATCAATGGGGCAGCAGCCTATAGTAATTGCATCTCCCGGTGTAAGGCCATACTTTAAGAAGATAACCGAGCAAGCACTTCCAGAGCTAATAGTACTGTCATATAATGAGCTTGACCCAAATTTGGAAGTACAGTCGATTGGCATGATAAGCGCATAAAATATCATAGGTGGTAGTAATGAAAATACGAAGATATATTGGAAAAGATGCACATGAAGCTATGCTAAAAGTTAAGATGGATTTAGGTAATGATGCAGTAATCATAAGTACCCGAAGAGTTAGACAAAAAGGCATTTTGGGTTTTTTCAGCAAGCCGTTAATTGAGGTAGTAGCTACCTTGGACGATACTAGTAAGAAGGCAGCCGCAGCCAGAACAGAAGATACACAAATCGAAGATAAAGTTAAATTTGAAGAAGAATCAATAGTTAAAGACAAAAAGCTGAATCAGCTTGAAGCTAAAGTTAACAGTATAGAAGCACTTTTGCAGAAAATAAATAATCAAGTGCAGTTTGGACACAAACCGAATACTGAAGCCGGCCAGGATTTGAATACAAAGGTTTATCAATTGTTTACCAACAATTTATTAAAAAACGAAGTAGAGCCGGAATTAGCAAAAAAAATTATTAATAAACTTAAAGAAAAAGTAGGGGGGAGTGTAAATGTAAGTGAGGTTGCTTCAACACTATACACCACAATACAAAGTTTCTTAGGCAGGCCGGAGCCTATACAGTTAACCGGCGATAAAAAACCCTATGTAATAATTTTTCTTGGACCAACCGGTGTGGGAAAAACTACAACTTTAGCCAAGATAGCAGCAGATTTTGCATTAAATCAAAAGAAAAGTGCAGGATTAATTACTGCAGATACATTTAGGATTGCTGCAGTCGAACAATTAAAAACTTATGCAGAGATATTAGGTATGCCGGTGAATATAGTCTACTCGCCTGGTGACATAAGTGAAGCGATAAATAGCTATGCTGATAAAGATGTGATACTAATTGATACTCCTGGCAGGAGCCATAGAAATAAAGCTCAGTTTGAAGAGCTCAAGACATTGGTATCCCATAGCCAGGCCGATGAGACATATCTTCTTATTGGAGCTACTACAGGAATTAAAGATTGCCGTGATATAATAAATAGCTATAGTTTCGTAGATAACTATAAATTACTGTTCACCAAACTCGATGAAACATCTTCATATGGGATTATAATGAATATAAAAGATTTAACCGGTAAGCCGTTATCGTATGTAACTACCGGCCAGAGTGTGCCGGATGATATAGAGATTATTAATATAGATAAGATATCCAAAATATTATTAGGGAGTATACCTGCATGAAGGATCAGGCAGATAAACTGAGACAAATAATAGCAAATTTAAAAAACCGCCATGTGCCAAATCAGGTTGATTCTGAGAAGGATATCCCAAGGAGAAGTTCGAGAGTTATTACTGTAACAAGTGGTAAGGGTGGGGTAGGCAAAACAAATGTAGCAGTGAATCTGGCAGTTAGCCTAAGTGAATATGGTTTTAAAGTAATAATTTTAGATGCTGATTTTGGTCTTGCGAATATAGATGTCATATTTGGAATTGTACCACAGTTTACACTGGTTGATGTTATTAATAACAGAAAGAACATACTGGAAATATTAACCGAAGGACCTAGAAACCTAAAGTTTATTTCCGGAGGTTCAGGAGTTGAACAGCTTGCTAAACTTGATAAATCCCAACTGGATAAATTTGTTGAAAATATAAGCTTATTAGATAAGCTGGCAGATTATATAATAATTGATACAGGGGCAGGGGTTTCTGAAAATGTAATCAGCTTTGTAATGGCAGCTGATGAAGTACTTCTTGTGACAACACCTGAACCGACATCAATAACTGATGCATACGCTCTGATAAAGATGGTATCAAACAGGAATAAAACAAAACCTATTAAACTAATAGTTAACAGGGCAGAGACCCAAACTGAGGCGGAAAATATACTTAAAAAACTTTCGCTGGTTGCAGAAAAGTTCTTATCAGTAAAGTTATCACCCTTAGGTTATGTACTGAACGATGAGGTGGTACCTAAGTCTGTTAGAATGCAGCAGCCCTTTGCAATCGCATATCCTAAAAGTAATGCAGCTAAACATATTAGAGATATATGCAAGAGAATGGTGCAAATAAGAGTAGATAGGAACCATGGGGGCGTAAAGTCGTTTGTAAATAGGCTGGTAAGTTTCTTAAACAATTAGATCTAGAATTGTTGGAGGTATCCCAGGTGCAAATTAAGGATTTAAAACTTGGTGAAAAGTTAGAGGTTTCAGTAATTGATAATTCAGGGAAGAACCTCAGTCCGTATTACCCGGTTAAACTGCAGCACATAAATGATAATGATACTATTGAAATTGATGTACCTATGATCAATGCTCAATCGGTATATTTTAGGAAGCAAACCCTGGTACAGGTTGTAATAATTTCTAAGGAAGGCATTCATTCGTTCAATGCAAGGGTTTTAGCGGTAAATAATGATAATATTCCAGTAGTGGTACTAAACCGAGAGAGTGAAATCATTAAGATACAAAGAAGGTCATATTATAGGTTGGAATGTAGTTGTATTGTTAGGTATAGACCATATAAACTTCCCATATTCGGGACCAATGAAGACCCGTTCAAGACCACAAGAACTATTGATCTCAGTGGGGGGGGGATGTGTATGTTGAGTAAAGAGAAAATTGATAAGACTAATTTTTTAGAATGTGTTATAATATTGGAGAAAGATGTCGAGATTAGTGCAATTGGTAAAGTCGTAAGTGTTAAGAAAGATGATACAGTTCAGTCGAACAATTGGAAAGTAGGTATTCAGTTTCAAAGAATTTCTGAAAAGGCACGGGAAAGAGTTATTAATTTTATATTTCAAGAGCAATTAAAACTTCGGAGAAGAGGGTTGGTATAAGTTGGTTAGACAGGACAACAGGGACATAAGAGTTCTCATAGTAGACCATTCGGCATTGTCAAGAGTAATGATTACTGATACATTAGAAAGTGATCCGAGAATAAAAGTGGTTGATGTGTCAAGAGATGGTTTAGATATTATTGAGAAAATAAAATTGCATAAGCCTGACGTTGTAACTGTTGATGCAGAGATTCCGGATAAGGGTGGTTTGGAATGTCTAAAGAAGATAATGACTAGCAGTCCGCTGCCGGTTATAATGTTTAGCAATTTAAATGAGCGCTATGAAAGCTTAAAATATGAAGCGTTAAGTCTTGGGGCAAGTGATTTTATAAGTAAGCCGGATAATCTATTAAGTTTAAAAAACGATTTAGTAAAAAAAGATTTGATTAAAAAGGTTCACATAGCAAAAAGTTTAAAGTATAATCATAGTGAGAATGTATATCACTTACCACATCATTTAGATTACAATACGCAACTTAATCAGAAAAAGTTCAACCACTGCCTGTACAATGATAAAATTAAAATAAAGAATATTGTTGCGATCGGAACATCTACCGGAGGGCCACGGGCTCTTCAAAGTGTAATACCATTTATTCCCAAGGATTTACCGGCATCATACTTAATAGTTCAGCATATGCCTCCAGGCTTTACCAAGTCTCTTGCGGACAGGCTTAATAATTTAAGTGATATTACTGTAAAAGAAGCAGAGGACAATGATATACTAAAAGCTGGAGTAGCATATATAGCCCCAGGAGGATATCACATGTTAGTTAACAGAAATAGACTGAGTGGAGAGCTAACCATAAAATTATCTGACATGCCTCCGGTAAATAGACTTAGACCATCTGCCAACGTACTGTTTAATTCCCTGGCTGAAACGGATCTCGACAATTTAATTGGAGTGATAATGACTGGGATGGGATATGATGGCTGTGAAGGTTTAATAAATATGAAGCAGAGGAACAAAGCCCATATCATAGCTGAAAGTGAAGAATCTTGCGTAATTTTTGGAATGCCGAAGGCTGTGATAAATGCAGGAATAGCCGACAAAGTAATTCCTGTAGCAGAAATTACAAATGAAATTTTAAATTATGTGGGGGTGCATAGAAATGGATATGAGTCAATACATTGAGATTTTTATTGAAGAGACTAAAGAACATGTACAGAACTTAAATCAGAGTCTCTTACAGCTAGAAAAAAATCCAAGTGATATGGTCATCTTAAATGAAATATTCAGAGTAGCGCATACACTTAAAGGTATGGCTGGGACAATGGGATTCTCAAAGATGACTACATTAACTCATGATATGGAAGATGTATTACAGGCAATAAGAAATGGAGAAATAAAGATAAATACCAAGTTGGTAGATATACTGTTCAAGTGTCTTGATGCACTTGAGATATACCTCAACTCAATAATTAATGCAGGTAATGAGGGAGATTTCCACTGTGAAGAAATAATCAACATGCTTAGAAAGATTATCAAAGACAAGACTATTGATGAAGAAGTTCAAATTGTAAAATGTCCAAGGCCGGTTGAGCCTGACCTTAAAGACGTTGGATACACGGGAGTGTTTGTTCCCAATATTTATGAGCAGAATGTAATAAATAAGGCTTTGGAGATGGGGATTAATGCGTATAAGGTAACAGTTGTAATAAATAAAGGGTGTGTATTAAAGTCAGCAAGGGCATTCATAATATTCCAGACATTAGAGAGGTATTCAGAGATTATTAAGTCAGTTCCGCATGTTGAAGATATAGAAGACGAGAAATTTGAACTGGAGTTTACAGTTGTAGTAGTATCGAAGGAGTCTCAACAGTTCTTACAAAAAGAACTTAATTCTATAGCGGAGGTTGATAAGGTGTTGACAAGTCCAATGGATGCAAAACCAATTGATGAAAATGAAGCCCCCGTAGCTGGACACAAGAAAGAGGCAGCTGAAAAACCTATAGAACCTGCGCCAGTATCAATAAAGGAGGCGGCACAAATGAGTGAAGAGTTAAGGAAGCTGGAGGAGCTGCAAAAGCCAATTTTTGAAGTTCCTAACGAGTTAGAGACCGACATTATTATGGAGAAAACCCAAAGTGATTTAAAGGGAGCGCATGCATCCAAGATTTCAAAGACAGGGAAAACGGTAAGAGTTGATATTGATAGGCTTGATGTCTTGATGAACCTGGTAAGTGAGCTTATTATTATCAAGACAAGACTGGAAGGAATTGAAGGGGTACAGCGTACACAAAACTACAATGAAGCAGTTGAATATCTGGAGAGAATTACAACAAATCTTCACGATGCAGTTATGAAGGTGCGAATGGTACCAATCGAGATGGTATTTAACAGGTTCCCAAGAATGATCAGAGATCTGTCAAGAGAAACAGGAAAAGAAATTAATCTGGTTATGTCCGGTGAAGAAACTGAACTTGATAGAACAGTTATTGATGAAATTGGTGATCCGTTAATCCATTTATTGAGGAACTCTGTAGACCATGGTATAGAGAATCCCGGAAAGAGAAAAGAACTTGGCAAACCTGTTGCAGGAACAATAAACCTTAGAGCTTACCAAGATGGTAATAACGTTGTAATTGAATCTGAAGATGATGGTGGCGGAATAAATTTAGAAAAGGTTAAGAAGAAAATATTAGAACTGGGTTTTGCCACAAAGGATTCTATCAATACGCTATCCAAGAAAGAGATAATAGATTTCTTATTTAAGCCAAGCTTTAGTACAGCCGAAAAGGTTACCGACATATCGGGCAGAGGAGTAGGATTAGATGTAGTTAAGACAAAGATTGAAGCTCTTGGCGGCGTAATCGAGGTAGAAACAGAGATTGGAAAAGGAAGTAAGTTCATAATCAGATTGCCGTTAACACTTGCAATAATTCAAGCGCTGTTAGTTCTAATAGGGGAAGAAAAATTTGCTATACCGCTAAGTTCAATTAGAGAAATAATAAATATCGATCAAAAAAATATAAAGATGGTGCAGAAGCAAGAAGTAATTATACTGAGAAAGAGTGTAATACCAATAATCCGTCTAAATAAGGTTCTGGATGTACCCGAGGCAGCGTCAGACTCTTCGCAGGTTACAGTTGTTGTGGTTAGAAAAGGTGACAAATTATCCGGATTTGTAGTGGACAACCTCATAGGACAACAGGAAATTGTAATTAAGTCTCTAGGTAAACTCCTGGGAGGTATCAAGTCTATTGCAGGAGCTACTATACTCGGTGATGGACAAGTTGCACTCATAATTGATGTTAATTCATTAGCATAAGGGGGGGTAACAATGGAAGCGCAGGTACAAGGAAGCGTAAACCAGTTCGTAATATTTAATATGAATCAAGAAGAATACGGTATAGATATTCAGAAGATTACAACCATAGAGAAACTGCTCAACATTACACGTGTACCACAGGCATCTGCAGCAATTAAAGGAGTAGTAAATCTAAGAGGAGAAATTATTTCTGTAATTGAATTATCAAAGAAGCTAAAAATGGGAGTAACTACGCCAACAGATGATACCAGAATAATAATATTCAAGATTGATGATGTATCAGTAGGGTTCATAGTTGATGAAGTAGTAGAAGTATTAACTATTCCTGATGAACAGATAGAAAACGTTTTACAGGTATCATCAGATGTGTCACTGGATTATATCTATGGTATAGGAAAGGTAAATGATAGGATTGTCACGCTGCTCAATCTTGATAAACTGATAGTTTTAAAATAATGTATTGAGGTGTTTATATGCCTATTGGTATTGATGAATTAAACACGAACCAGCTGGATGTTCTAAGAGAAATAGGAAACATAGGGGCTGGAAATGCGGTAACAGCTCTAGCCAAGATGTTAAATAAAAGGGTAGATATGGCAGTACCTAAGATAAAAATCCTTAATTTTAAGGATATACCGGATATTCTTGGTAACAGTGAGGCTCTTATAGCTGGAATCTTACTTGGGGTAACGGGAGATCTAAAAGGAAACATACTGTTTGTGTTAGACCTTGCTTCAGCGCACGTACTAGTAAATATTTTAATGGGAAGGCAAGATCTCTCACAAGAATCGGAATTTAATGAAATAGAAGTATCCGCATTAAAGGAGATGGGGAATATTTTGGCTGGTTCATATTTATCCGCTCTTTCAATGCTGACAAATTTAAATATACTGCCATCAGTTCCGGATTTATGCGTAGATATGGCAGGAGCAATATTAAGTGTTCCTGCCATAGGGTTTGGAAGTGTAGGTGAAACAGTACTCTACATTGAAACGCAGTTTACAGATGGAGCCGAAAAGGTTGCCGGAGAATTCTTTTTAATACCTGACGTAGATTCATATGATATACTATTAAAAGCTTTAGGGGTAATCGGTTAATGGAAAATGTCATTAAAGTGGGCATGGCAGATTTAAATGTAGCTGTAAGCCCATTTGTATTAACAACATTGGGATTAGGATCGTGTGTAGGGGTATGCTTGTATGACTCAATAACCAAAGTGGCCGGTATGGCTCATATTATGCTGCCCTATAGTGTTCAGAATAAAGGTGAGATAAATCCAGCTAAGTATGCTGATACAGGTATTACCTTGCTTATAGAAGAGATGGCAAAAAAAGGAGCAATGAAATCCCGCCTGATAGCTAAGCTGGCAGGTGGAGCGCAGATGTTCCAGTTTAAGCAGGAAAATGATATAATCAAAATAGGTCAGAAAAATATTCAAGCATGCAAAGAAATGCTTGAGAAATTTAATATAAAAATTGTTGCTGAAGATACAGGTGGAAATTTTGGTAGAACTATTGAGTTGAGTGCAGTAGACGGGAAACTCCAGATAAAGACAATAGGATTTGGAGTCAAGCATATATAGTTGAAGAGGGGAACTTTATGGAGTATATTAATAAGCTGCCTGTCTTCTTAGCAATAATATTTGGTATAATTACAGGAATATCAGCAGTAGTATATGGAGTCAACTTGCAACAGATGGCCGTACGGGTATCTGTTGCAATTACGGTTTCATATATGCTGGGATGGGTGTTGAAAAAAATATTGATTAAAATGATAAAAGAAGCTTTAGTAAGGAAATACTTACTGGAAGAAAAGAAACGCATCACAAAGAAAGAACAGGCAAACAGGGGAAGTAAAGTAGAAACCGGTCAACCAATAAAGGGTTAAACTCCGAATAATCAACAACTTTAGGGGGATTCAAAATGACTGCAACTCCGGAAAAACAATCAGAGCAATGGAAACAGTATAGTGAAACCAAAAGCCCTGCCATCAGGGAGAAGTTGATTGTTGAATATTCCCCTTTGGTTAAATATGTCGCTGGAAGGCTAAGTATATATTTCGGTTCTCATGTGGAATATGATGATCTTGTGAGCTTTGGAGTTTTTGGACTGATTGATGCCATTGATAAATTTGATATATCGAAAGGCGTAAAATTCGAGACATATGCTTCCTTACGAATCAGAGGTTCGATAATTGACAGTATAAGGGAGATGGATTGGGTTCCACGTTCTTTGCGTCAGAAGAGCAAAGAAATTGAAAAAGTATATTCTGAGGTAGAAAATGAATTTGGACATGCAGCTTCTGATAAAGAAATTGCAGATAAGCTTGGAATTTCGGTTGAAGACTTTACCAAACTTTTAAATGAGGTAAATGTTTCAACCATGATGTCATTAGATGAATTCTTAGAACAAAACTATGAAATAGGTGTAGAGAGTAATAATGTTTTAAAAGACGGAATACCCGAAAACTATATTGAAGTTAACGAATTAAAAGAGATATTGGCGGACGCTATTAATAAGCTGCTCGATAAGGAGAAGATGGTTGTTTCACTCTATTATTATGAGGAACTTACATTGAAAGAAATTAGCGCTATAATGGGTGTGTCGGAATCAAGAGTATCACAACTACACACAAAAGCCATATTACGGTTGAAAGGAAAACTAAGCAGACTAAAATCTACATTAATAGATTGATATATTATGACTTATTATGTATAAGAAGGGCGGTAGTATGATTTCACAATCAGATAACAATAGCGGCAACAGAATACATGATGGATTCTTTGAGTTATTATATCAAGCAGACGGGGTTTACCTTAAGGTACATCCTCCTATGGGGAGTGGTAAGAAGGTAACGGTTAACGATGTATTAAACAAGATGGCTAAAAAACAGTTAAGAAACTTCGATAGGGCTGCCGTAGAGTTAGCGATAATGAAAGCTAAACAAATACCCGAGAGAATAGCAGAGTCTCAGGAAGAAGTAAAAATAAATGCCTCTATGAATACAATTGTGTCACCTGACAAAATGAAGGCTTATGTTATAATTATGCCTCCTGAAGGTGGACGGATGCTTACATTCGACGAAATTATGAAGCAGATTAACGAAAGTGGAATAACATACGGTATAAAAAGAGACGTAATAACAACCCTAGCCATAAACCCGGCTTACAACCAACAAATCTTGATTGCTGAGGGAACTGAGCCGGTATTTGGTGTTAATGGAAAGCTTCAGTTTCTTTTTGATATTAACAAAGATGCGAAGCCTACTATAATGGAAGATGGCCGTGTGAATTTCAGGGAGTTACACCTAATTGAGAATGTAACGAGAGGACAGGTTCTTGTAACGTCTATTCCACCAACACCAGGCCAACCGGGAAAGAATATTTTGGGTATAGATATACCTGCACTTGATGGAAAGCCCGCGGTACTTCCCAGAGGGAAAAACGTTGAGGTATCTCCTGATGGTCAAGCTTTATTAGCAGCATTTGATGGACTTGTCGATTTTATAGATGGAAAGGTAAGCGTATTTTCTTTATATGAAGTTCCTGCTGACGTAGACAACTCTACAGGGAATATATATTTTGTCGGAAATGTGGTAGTCCGGGGAAATGTCCTTTCAGGGTTTACAATTGAGGCGGGCGGCAGTGTTGAAGTATACGGAGTGGTTGAGGGAGCGATAATAAAAGCCGGTGGAAGCATAATACTCCGAAGAGGTATGCAGGGCCTGGGCAAAGGGGTTCTGATTAGTGAGGGAGATATTGTGGCCAGGTACATTGAACATAGCAATATCCAGGCTAGAGGAGATATTAGAGCTGAGGCCGTCATGCACTCAAATGTTAAATGTGGGAATAGACTTGAGTTATCAGGTAAAAAAGGATTACTGGTTGGAGGGTCGGCAAAGATTGGAAAAGAATTGTCAGTAAAGGTTATAGGTTCTCCAATGTCTACATTAACTGATATAGAGGTTGGGGTGGATCCAACTTTAAGGGAAAGGTATAAGGATGTAAAAGATGAGATAAGGACGGCTGAAACTGATATAAAGAAGGCTGAACAAGTTATAGAATTACTTAAGAAGCTGGAACAGGTAGGCAAGCTAACTCCTGAAAAGCAGGAGATGCTTGATAGAAGTATCAGAACAAAGACACATTATACAAGTACATTAGGTGAACTGAAAGAAGAGTTGATGAAGCTGGATGAGATCCTGGAACAAGAGTCAAATGGAAGGATTCTGGCGCAAAACATTATTTATCCAGGGACCAAGGTTGCAATTGGTACGGTTATGATGAATGTCCGGGAGAATCTTCAGTACTGCACGTTGTACAAAGATGGTGCGGATGTTAGGGTTGGCCCATATAATAAGTAGGGCGAAAAAGAGGTGAGATGTTATGTCCATTAAACCCATTGACTTTCAGATGTCGATTCCCAGAGCCAATGAGGCTTCTAAAATTAGAGGAGCTGAAAATCAAAAGGAGCATGCGCAGCAGCAGAATCAGTCCACTGCTATACAGCAGCAGGCTGAGAGCAGCTTAAAACAGGTTCAGAAGAGAACGCAGGCAGAAGAAGTAAAAATAAGAAAAAAACAAGAAAATGAGAGGAATAAAGAGAAGAAACAACAATCAAGTAACCACAATAAGAAAGAAGAAAACCAACAAGCTAAGAAAGGTGTCGAAACAAGCAAAAGCAGCTTTATTGATGTCAAAATATAGTTGAAAGGTTTCAAATATTAGTTTATAATGATATGAGAAAACTTATTTATATAAGTTTTTTTATTTTCTGGACTTAAGTGTTTCTGCCAAAGATTGTACATATAACGTAGGAAGAGGAGAATGCTCTATGGGCATGGTAATATTCTTTAACATTCTCGCAATTTTAGTTCTTATTGCCTCAATATTATTCTTTACTACCACAAGAAAGTGGAGTATACGTGAGATTCAGAGGATAGAAAAGAAGAAGGAGGAAATAGAAGAGATACTTAGTTCAGCTGATCAGATGCTTGACGAGCTAAATAGATTTTCAGATTACATGGTAACACACATTGAAGATAAGGTTCGTGAAATCGAAAGTATGATTGTAAAAATTGATGTAAAGGTGGATGACAGTAAATCTGCGTTGGCTGAGAAAACAGTAGTCACTCAACAAGGTGGCAGCCATCGATGTTACGAGAAGAACAATCAGAATGTAAGAAATATTTCTAAGACTATAGTACCGTTTTCAAATAAGGGCATAGCGTTTAATGCTAACAAAATTTACTCATATTCAAGCTATTCAAGTGCATTCCTTCCGGAAAATGGGGCTGTAGATAATATTATAAATTCCAATATAAAATCAAAACAAATAATATCATTAGCTGAAAAAGGCCTTAGCGAGACTGAGATTGCAAGAAAGTTAAACGTTGGCAGGGGAGAGATACAGTTGGTATTGGGTATGAGGAATGGTACAGCTTCCTAAGAAAATTAGGAAGTTTTTTGTGCTTGGAAACGCAACAGGTATAAATTATAATACCTAAGAAAGAATAAGGTCAACTTAGAGAGGAAAAATTGAATATGTTTGAAAAATTCGTTTTAAAGAATGGTTTAAAGTTGGTTTATGAAAAGATACCTCATGTGAAGTCAGTTTCAATTGGGATTTGGGTAGGAACCGGTTCGAGAAATGAGGATAGTCAAAACAATGGAATATCACACTTTATTGAGCATATGCTTTTCAAAGGTACACAAAAAAGAACAGCCAAGGAAATAGCAGAAAGTATTGACAGCCTGGGGGGACAATTAAATGCATTTACGGGCAAAGAGGCTACATGTTTTTATGCAAGGACATTAGACAGTCATCTTGATACGGCTGTTGAAGTTTTGACTGATATGGTGTTTAATTCCAAGTTTTCTGAGAAGGATATAAAGCTTGAGAAGAGGGTGGTACTTGAGGAGATTGGCATGTATGAAGATTCACCTGAAGATTTAGTCCATGACCTGCTCTCTTCTACTATCTGGCAGGATAATGCGCTTGGTTATCCAATACTCGGGACTCATGAAAGCGTGAAAAATATTAACAGAAATAGTATCGTTGAATATATGGCGAGGAATTATGTGGCAAGTAATGCAGTAATTTCTGTAGCAGGTAACTTCGATACAAACCATTTAATAAATCTGGTGGAAAATTATTTTGGAGGCTGGAATTCAGGCAGTAACCAAGTTAGCTTTGAAAAAGCAAAGTTTTTGCCTAATATAAAGGTAAAAGAAAAGGAAACCGAGCAGGTTCACCTGTGCTTAGGGCTAAATGCCTTGGAACATGGGGATGAAAGGCTATATGCGTCAATTGTAATTAATAATATCTTTGGAGGAGGCATGAGTTCCAGGCTCTTTCAAAAGATAAGAGAAAATAAGGGATTGGTTTATTCAATATACTCCTACCCTACATCATACAAAGAAGCGGGATTGTTTACCATTTATGCAGGCATGAATCCGGCAAATTTAAAAGAAGTATTAAAGCTAATAATAAATGAAATCAATATATTATGTAAGAAAGGTCTTTCGGACGAAGAGATAGCCAAATCAAAGGAACAGCTGAAAGGTAATTATATACTGGGGCTTGAAAGTACTTCAAGCAGAATGAATAGTATCGGAAAATCGGAACTGATTCTAGGAAAGATCTATACTCCTGAAGAGATACTAAAAAAAGTAGATAACGTTAGCAAGGAAATGGTTGACCAGGTCATAGAAATGGTTTTTAACAAAAAAGATATAAGTGCATCAGTTGTTGGAAATATAAATAATGATATTGATCTGGCCTCATTAGTTAAGCTAGCTTGAAAAAGGAGAAGTTGATTGTATGTCAATGGAGATTTTGAAAAATGATATAAAAAAAGGTACCCTTCAGCAAGTGTACCTTTTTTTTGGTCCGGAAATTTATTTAATCAACCATTACGTAAAAGAAATTGAATTTATGCTTATAGAGCCTATGTATAGGAGTTTTAATCTTAGTATCCTGGAAGGGAAAGATAGCACTAGGAATGTAATAGGCAGTTGTGAAACAGTTCCAATCAAGTCTGATAAAAAATTGGTAATTATCAAGGAGTCTGGGCTATTTAGTACTGATTCTAAAAGTAAAGAAGAAAAAATAGAAAAGAATTTACCGGATACAATTGCAGAATACCTGAATAATTTGCCCCAAGGAGTACATGTTATTTTCGTTGAAAGTGAAGTGAATAAAAATAGTAAGATGTACCGTGCTGTTAGGTCAAAAGGAATTTGTGTAGAATTTGGTTACCAGGGGGTTGATGAACTAACCAGGTGGGTTACCAAGATACTCAACTCATATAAAGTTAGAATTAACAAGACTGAGGCAGTGCATTTAGTTGGTATGTGCAGTCCAGGTATGACAGATATCCTTAATGAGATTAGGAAGCTCAGAGAGTTTGTGGGAGAAGGAAATACTGTGACGGCTGGCCACATTGAAGCGGTATGTGTTAAGTCTATTCAGGGGAAAGTGTTTGAAATGTTGGATGCAATAACTCAGAAGAACCCGGGTAAGGCTTATAAACTTTTGGATGACATGTTGGTTCTTAAAGAACCTTTACAAAAGATAAGCGTTCTGGTTGCACGGCATTTTAAGATAATGTTCTTTATAAAGCACATGAAATTACGGGGTTACTCGACTGAAAGAATTGCTAACCAGATTAGTTTACAGCCATTTATTGTAAATAAGTATATCAGACAGTGTGAAAACTATGATGTAAATAAACTGAAGGAAGCAATGAGGGACTGCTTGGATGCAGATAGGAGAGTAAAAACCGGATTAATGGATTCGAGAATGGCATTAGAGTCTATAATTTCAAAGTATTCTGCATAGTAAATAGCATAATTTACCAAAGTATAATTACCCTTATTTCAAAGTTCTAAAGATTGGACATGAATAAGGGTAAAATTATTTTTATTAATAATTTGCGTATGCTGTAGAAATAATAATTGGAGACTATTTTAATAAAGGAGGGAACAGAATATGCCTAAAGGCATAAGAACAGATTTAGCACTTGAGAGCAGGGAACTGTACAAACAAAGTAATGCAGCCGAAGTTCCAGGAGTTGAAGCTGATACTCAGAGTTTACCTGATATTAATATTACAAGAGTAAAGATAACTACTCTTGAAGGATCAGAGGCTATGGGCAAGCCGATTGGTAATTATATAACACTTGAGATACCAGATTTAAACGAGAACTTAAAGGACTTAAATGATAGAACTTCAGTTTCCCTGGCAAATGAAATACGTTCTGTAGCTAAACTTACCCACGAAGCGACAGTTCTAGTAGTAGGTTTGGGCAACTGGAATGTAACCCCGGATGCTCTTGGACCTAAAGTAGTATCACGTATAGCAGTTACAAGACACCTGATAGAATATGCTCCGGAATACATAGAGAAAGGAGTAAGGGCAGTATGCTCGCTTTCACCGGGGGTTCTAGGTATAACAGGTATTGAGACAGGAGAAATAATAAAAGGGGTAGTGGAAAAGGTTAAGCCGGATGTTGTGATAGCAATTGATGCTTTGGCATCCAGAAGGATGGATAGGATTAGTACAACCATACAGGTAGCCGATACCGGAATAAGTCCAGGTTCAGGAGTAGGAAATAAACGAATGGGGTTGAATCAGATAACTCTTGGGGTTCCAGTTATAGCAATAGGGGTTCCGACAGTTGTTGATGCATCAACCATGGCGAATGATACTCTGGATCTAATGATTGATACTATGATAAAGCAAGCTGATGCAGGAACCGAATTCTATAAGATGTTACAAAGGATGAGCGGAGAGGAAAAGAGTGCCTTAATAAGGGAGGTGCTATCGCCTTATGTTGGTGATTTAGTGGTTACGCCCAAAGAAATTGATTCTATAATTTCAAATGTTTCTGAGGTGGTTTCAAACGGTATAAACATAGCTGTATATGATACGATGGAGAATGCTGAGAAGTATTTCCATTAAAAAATAGGCGTTGCTTATAAGCAACGCCTATTTAAGAAATATTTATTCTATTTTAAACTGATTAACTTTTTCATCAAGCATTTTTGCCATAGCTGCAATTTCTTCAGTGGTTGCACCGATTTCTTCTAATGTGCTGACCTGCTCTTGTACTGAACTGCCGATTTCCGAAGCATTTCTAGCTGCTTGGTCAGTAGCTGTGGACACGCTGTCCATTGATTTTGTCATTTGTTCTGTCGCTGCAGCCTGCTCTTCTGATGAAGATGCTATGTCGTTTATTTTGAAAACAACATTATTAACTGACTGGAGAATTTCTCTAATGCTTACGTCTATTAGTTTAGCCTTATCGACAGAGAGATTGATTTTCTTTTCCTGGCTTCCGACCGTATTAACAACCTGAGTGGTTTTTTGCTGGATTCCATTTACAAGTGTCGATATTTCTTTTGCAGAGGTGCTGCTTTGTTCAGCGAGCTTCCTTATTTCTTCAGCTACAACTGCAAAACCTCTTCCGTGCTCCCCGGCTCTCGCTGCCTCAATTGCTGCGTTCAAAGCCAGCAAATTGGTTTGGGCGGCTATGCCGGAGATAATATCCAATATATTACCTATTTCATTAGAAGATGACTCAAGCTCAGATATGGTTTTGCCAACCTCAACAGAAGACTTGGATACATCATTGATAGAAGCCATTATTTCTTTTACTGCTTCACTGCCCTTTTCAGCATTCTTCTGAGCATTTATGGTATCTTCCACTGTCTGCTGGCTGGTACGCGCCACCGATTCAGCACTTCCTGCAACCTCTTCAACAGAAGCGGAAGTCTCTTCAACGGCAGATGCATTTTCCTGCATACTTGTAGCTATTTCAGTAACTGTATTAGATATGCTGGACATTGCGGCATTGGATTCTTCAACCGCACCCGAAAGCTGCTGTGTTGAGCTTAACACCACTTGAGAGGCTTGTTTTACATCTGAAACTATTTCCCGGAGTTTACCGATGAACTGGTTGAACCACATTGCCATTTCTTCGATTTCATCGCCTGAGTTAATGTCTATCCTTTGAGTAAGGTCTCCCCTGCCCTGGGCCATTTCTTTAAGCACGCGAATGATTTTTGCAAGGGCACGGATTATTCCATAGCTTATCAGACTGCCTAATACCAAAAGAATAAGACCGGCAATAGAAGTTGTAGCTGTAACCATCCATACTGCTTCACCTTCAAGCTTTTCAGCAGTCGTAACTGCTTCTTCCATAGCTTTTTCCACAAGCACGACAAGGTCTTCAATTTCCTTGCCAATCTTATCTGCTTCGTTGACAACCCTTTCAACCTCTGTTCCTGCAACGGTTTCATGACCTTCAAACAAGGTTTCCACTTCTTTTTCGTAATTCTTGTATTCCACATCTATTTCTTCCAAGGCTTTTTCAAATTCTTGGAATTTCTTCTTGTCCTCTGCTATGGTTATTGTGGATATTTCCTTTTTAATCGCATTATCAAGTGTGATTATTTCTTCGTCAATCTGCTTTCCTTCTTCTCTAAAGAGCTTTATTAGCTCGGCTTTTTTTTCACCTTGTACGGATACATACTCAGTATTGCTCATTGCGATTTTTTCGAGAACCAATTCCTGTTGAAGTACATTGTACTCGATTTCTGAAAGAGCTTCCGTTGTCGGCATGTAAGCTACATCAATGTCTTTAATTTCATCATTAACCAATCCCAGCTGCCTTATTCCTATGATTCCAACAAGAGCTGTCACCAGAATTGCCAAAATGATCAAGCTAATAATTTTGGTACTGATTTTCAATTTCACTTTCTAATACCCCCCATAAATTTAAGTTTCTTCTTTGAAAGAATAAATTTTAATATGCCACTGTCACCTCCTGTTGTGTTTTTAAAGTTATACAATTTGGAGAACGACACTTCAATTATTTGTAAGGTTATAGAATAGTCTTAACGTACAATAAGTCGATTTAATAATTTGCAGCCAAAGGTATACTACCGAAAAGGCAGCAGCTTGTCCAAGTTTAATGTAATCCTAAACAATAGAGAATAATTTAAATTGGATAAATATTACTAGAATAGGTGCAATTATGTGTAACATCTAAAGAAAATATAGTTTTCATGGATAAGATTACTTGATCGATACTACTCAATTAACATTATTCATATTATTACAGTATGCATTATATCTAACTAGAGCCGTAGCCGCAAGCAAATCGACAAACAAAGTTATTTTACGACAAAATAAGACAAAATTCAACAAATATTGAAAGAGAGATTCTGCAGTATATTTTATTAAAAAAAACAAGAAACAATTAACCCACCGGATAATTCGAGGGGTTTAATGGTCTGGAAAAATTTAAACTACAAGTTAGTTGAGTCTTTAAATTGAGGTCTACTAATAATAGGTTTCTTTTTCAAACGGTTGGCAGTTTCGTCTGAGTCCACCGGAAGTGTACTGCTAACCTTACAAACCTTTTCAAGATTGGACATGCTGCATATACCTTGAAACTGTGCGCCCTCTTCAATAGAGAGTCCTTTTACCTGGATATCGCCGGTAAGTTTTGCCGTCGTGGCAAGTTTAAGCTGGCCTTTGCAGTACATATTACCTTCAACAGTACCTGCCAGGTCAACATTGCCGGCTGATATATTACCAAGAATTAATGCAGTTTCACCTATGATTAAATCACCGTTTATTCTGACATGGCCTTTTATTTTCCCATCAATCCTTACCTTACCATCAGCATTAAAGTCTCCGTCCAAGGTGGCGCCGCTTCCTACCAGAGTATTAAAATTAGAAGTACCTGAATTCAAATTCCTTTGAAACATTATTAACCTCCTACTGCACAATACATTCATTAATATAATATCAATGATTTTACTTGATGTCCAGACTAATTTTCAAAAGATTTAAGGCAAGTGGGGACGGTTCTTGACTTGCTAGCCAGAACTAGCAAGTCAAGAACCGTCCCCACTTGCCCCCACTTGCCTTTTTAAATTACTTTGTTTAACAGGAATAATTATTATAAATATAAATATATATACATAGAAACACATAATAGGCAGGTTAAATGTGAAGACTATAGCTGTTATTTATTGCCCATCAGGATTAAAAGAAATATTATTAAAGGGAAGTTTACATAGATTTATTCCTGCCAGGCTTAGAAAGCTTTTTTTAGAAAGAATGTTACCTTACTGGCATTATATAATATTCAGTGAAATGAATTGTGATGTATATGAAATCCAGTTTCCCACAGTGGCAGAAGCATTAAGTCTGGCTGATCATGATAAAGTATTGAAATGGTGTGAGCAGATTGATTTGCTTTTACAGGAACTAAAAGTTGATAGAGTTCTATTAGATGATGTACTTAATGAGAGTGAAGTAATAACTGGTTATTTTAATTCAAAAGAGGCATTCAAGATATTTAATGGAGATAAACTATTTATTTTATATATTGAAGAAATCTTTAAAACTATCTGTAAACTGTTGAAAGTCAGTATAACTCACCTCAGGGTAGGACTAATTGTTGATGGTATAAATGCAGGAATAATTTCAATAATAACGAGATTATCAGAAGGAATCAGGTTTTTAAGCATACTTTCTTTAGAGCATAGTAATCTATCAAAAATGGTAGAAAATATTTACCAGGACACAGGACTGGTGGTTAGACTTAGCAGTACCAATACGGATCTGCTTAAAGAATGTAATGTTATAATAAACTTCAGTAAAGACTCCAAGTTTGTTAATTCTTGCAGGATTCCTGACAATTCAGTAATAATTAATTATGGTTGTGAAGTTCTTAAAAAGAATTTCAGCGGGATTATAATTAATGACCTGAATATGCATAATAATAAAACATCAATTAAGTGTCATCCATGGTCTAAGCGCTTAAGCTTTTGTGAGGCAATTCTGGGTCTAAAGGGGGAAGATACAGATGATAGTTTTGATCTAGACCGGCTGCAATCCAATTATATTAATGAACTTAAAGGATTGGGTTATAGAATAGCAGGTTTTATTGGAAGGAACGGAAATATAAATATGTCGGAGTTTGATATCATAGCAAAAGAATATAGACGTAAGAATATAATTTAAGGTTTAATATCTAAAATATCTAAATTCTTGACAATATTTTTATTGTATTCTATAATGAAGTGAATTAAGGGGTAATTTGCACTATAAGGTGCTGTCTAAAGATGATTGCAGTGCATTTATATTTTCAGAATGATACTATTTCAAAAGGAGAGTCATAGGATGGTTGGAAAGGAAGTTATATTAACCTATGAAGGTTTAAAAAAGCTGGAAGATGAACTGGAGAATTTAAAAAGCGTAAAACGAAGAGAAATAGCAGAGAGAATAAAATCGGCGCTTTCGTTTGGAGACATTTCGGAGAATGCCGAGTATGATGAAGCAAAGAATGATCAGGCTTACGTCGAAGCAAGGATTGCACATATCGAAAACATGCTCAGACATGCAAAGGTTATTGATGAAGATGAAATCAATACGGATGTGGTCAGTTTGGGTGCTAAGGTAAAAGTTCTTGACATGGATGATAATGAAGAAGTTGAGTATACAATAGTTGGATCTGCAGAGGCCGATCCAAACAGCTATAAGATATCCAATGAGTCTCCGGTCGGCAGTGCTTTAGTAGGTAAAGCAGTAGGAAGTGAAATTAAAGTAACTGTTCCCGATGGGATTATTAATCTCAAGGTTGTTGAAATCCATAAATAAATATATTAATATTTCTATAGAACAAGTTTACTGACCATTCAGTAAACTGTTCATTTTGTATAATAAAAAGGCTTTAGGTTTTTCGACAAACAATAAGGAGGTTTACATATAGATAACGTAAATGAAAATAACGAAATGCTAGAATAAGAGATGTACTTTTATTCCCTACAATGAAGCCAAGAGACTAGTAAAAATAAGTCAAGGAGTTGAAACTCCTTGACTTATTTTAAATTTCTACGAGAAGAACTATTGTATTTTTTGAGAAGTATATAAGCAAGATAGACAACTCCTGCGATTATTGCTAACGTAATAGCTATTTGAATCACTTGTACAATAAAGTTAAATAGAAGTTTAATAATAACTATGGCTAGGACTAACAGGGCAATTAATACAAGAATGGTTTTCAGTTTACCTTGATTCATAAAAATCTCTCCTTACAATTTTATTCAATACTTATTATCCGTTGACTATCCATGTGCTCAAAGAAGAGAATAGTTTAAAAAATTAATTAGGTATTTACAGGTACTATATTTAATGTATATGATTAATGAGGTAAAAAGGGAGCTTGTTATCTACTTTAATTACTTATATTATATCAAATATTTTATATAATACAAAATATTTTTTCAATCATTTGTATAAAGAATAGATTGATTTTTGTTTGTTAAGCCGGTAATAAATCCTGTTGTTGTGTTATAATATACTATGCAATAGAAATAAAACACAATTTTTACAAAGATTCGGATATAATTACTACTGCAAAAGAAGGAGTTAGATAATGAGAAGTCTAGAAGAAACATTATTGTTAGTGCCTGGCTTTGTCATTGGATTTGCCTTACATGAATTTGCTCATGCTTTAGCGGCAGATAAGCTTGGAGATCCTACTCCAAGACAGCAGGGAAGGCTTACCATAGAGCCTTGGCCTCATATTGATATATTTGGTTTTATTACCTTGCTTATTGCCGGATTTGGTTGGGCAAAGCCTGTTCAGATAGATCCAAGAAATTTTAAAAACCCCAGAAGGGACGATATAATAGTGTCACTGGCAGGGCCTCTGACTAATTTTATTTTAGCATTAACGTTCGGATTTACTATATTTATTCTCTACCACTTAAATGTGTTTGGCCTTGTTTCTGACCATACTGGACAAATAATTGTGGGCATTCTGGTTAACGCCATAAATATAAACCTAATACTTTTTTTCTTTAACCTGCTTCCTTTACCACCGTTGGATGGATCTCATGTTGTTGCCAGTATGCTCCCCCGTGAGCAGGCATACAAGTATATGTCTTTACAGCTTTATGGTATGCTTTTCATACTATTTTTAGCATATTTTACGAAAACATTGAGATATATTGTTTTTGAACCGGCTGATCAAATAACTAAAATGATTCTAAGATTGTTTGGATTATCTTAATATTTTTATTGATTATGGAGAAATTGATTATGATGGACAAGAGAGTTATATGTCTAGCTATAGAAACAAGCTGTGATGAAACCTCTGCGGCGGTGACTGCCGGCAGGGAGGTGCTTTCCAATATAATTTCATCACAAATAGACCTGCATAAGAAGTATGGGGGAGTGGTGCCGGAGATTGCTTCCAGACATCACGTTGAAAATATCAGTCCGGTTATCCAACAGGCTTTAGATGAGGCAGGAATAACATTCAATGAAATCGATATAGTTGGGACTACATATGGTCCAGGGTTGGTAGGTGCTCTTCTAGTGGGCCTCTCAACTGCCAAAGGCATTGCTTTTGCATTAGATAAGCCTTTGGTAGGGGTTCACCATATTGAGGGTCATATTGCAGCCAATTACTTGACCAATGATTGGCTGGAGCCTCCATTTGTCTGTTTGGTTGTTTCCGGAGGTCATACCGAGCTCATCTATGTAAAATCATATCTTGGGTTTGAGGTATTAGGAAAGACAAGGGATGATGCTGCAGGTGAAGCTTTTGACAAGATAGCAAGGGCAATTGGATTAGGTTATCCAGGGGGCCCGCTGATAGATAAGATGGCTAAATACGGCAATAAAAATGCATATGTATTTCCACGAGTCAGGTTTCAGGACAGCCTTGATTTTAGTTTCAGTGGACTGAAAACTGCTGTATTAAACTACATGAACAGGCTAAAGATGGCCGGAGAGGAATTTAATATTGCTGATTTAGCAGCAAGCTTCCAGTCTGCCGTTGTAGATATCCTGATGGAGAATTCAATAAAGGCTGTAGAGCAGCTAAAAGTTGATAAGCTTGCGATTGCAGGAGGGGTGGCAGCTAATTCATACCTTAGACAGCAGTTAGAGGCTGGCACTAACAAACTAGGCATCAGATTAAGCTATCCTCCACCCATATTATGTACCGATAATGCAGCTATGATTGGCTGTGCTGCATATTATAACTACCTTGAGGGGAACGTCAGCAATCTGGATTTAAATGCAGATCCAGGACTCAAGCTGGGATTGAGATAATAAAATAGTTAATGATTATAGGGCAGTACATGTACTGCCCTATAATCATTATTTTTAACAAGCTGTTTTTAAGCCATGGTTTATAGCAGCCCAGCTGTCAGAAAACTAGCGGCGTTAGCTATAAAAATAAAAGGAATTACAAGGAGTATCCCACTTAAAATGATAGTTCCAAAACCTGTCCATGCCGAAAATCTATGCGCTTCGCCCAAAGTTTTTGACGCAATAATAAGAATCCATATGGATACAGCAAATTTTATTAAACCGAATACAACTGAAACTAACATGGATAATGACATTGATAATTCAAGCATATCTAGCTTGAATGTCAAAAATAATAGGATAGTTAAAAGTAGTGAAGCTACAGACAAGTATAATGTAGGAACGTAAGTCCAGGCAACTGCAGCCCTTGTTTCTTCCACGGCAAAATCATGAATGTTT
>DHFP01000257.1:13917-14685 GCA_002402315.1 Clostridiales bacterium UBA4821 | reverse complement strand
ATTTTTAATCACGAGTTTTCATATTGTTAATGTAATATATCAATACCTTCTCCGGAAGCTGTTCTGAGAGTTCTCCATCAGCTTCTTCATCTCTCTTACAGCATCAGCCGGAGAGGGTTGCCCAAAGACCGAAGTCCCGGCTACTATAATGTTAGCTCCGGCCCGGACTACCTTATCAATATTTCCGGTACCTATTCCTCCATCCACCTCTATATCTATTTCTCGGTTTACGAAAGCTCTTATCTTGGACAGCATATTTTCAATAAACTCCTGCCCGCCAAACCCCGGATTGACTGTCATTACTAAAACCATATCCGCATCTTTAAGCAGGTTTTCTACAGTGCTTTGGTGTGTTGACGGGTTAAGGGCAACCCCTGCTTTAAGCCCCCTCGCCTTGATTTTTTGAATCACCCTGTGTGCATGATATGTAGCCTCAATGTGAAAAGTAATAATGTCTGCACCCGCATCAGCAAAGTCATCTATATAAAGCTCAGGTTTTTCAATCATCAGATGAACATCCAGGGGTAGGGATGTACATCTTTTCAATGACTTTACAACAGGAACTCCTACTGAGATATTTGGTACAAAGTGTCCATCCATTACATCCACATGCAAAAGATCTGCGCCGCCAGCCTCAACCTTTGCTACTTCTTCCGCAAGCCGTGCAAAGTCTGCAGATAGAATGGAAGGTGCAATTTTTAAATTCGCCATCCCACATCCTCCCCCATTAAGAGCTTATCCGTGAATAAGGGTGCTGCTAAGTGGCTA
>DHFP01000257.1:0-13898 GCA_002402315.1 Clostridiales bacterium UBA4821 | reverse complement strand
AATCAGCAGTCAATGAGTAGTACAATTATTTGCGGATAAGCTCTAATATACCCGTTGTAATAATTATACAATTTATGTAGAAAAAAATCAAATTATTGTCCGTCAATGCTACTTTTAGATCTTGTATTCCAATTAATTTCTACCAGCTTTTCAATTGGCAATACCTTAAGGATTTATTGCTCCCCTCCTATCCTCCCCTCAAGCTCCCTAACTCCTAGCCTCTTCCCCTCACAATCAAGGGGAAGAGGAATTAGTAAAACTCTGGAGTATTTTAGGGGAGAAATAAGAATTACGTTGAAGATAATCCATAGATTTTTAAGTCATTTTGTTTCTATATGAACCTGGCTGCTTGAATTCAAAATCTCCAGCAATCGTCTTAACACTTCTTCCAAATTGCTCACTATTTCATCATTGGTAAATCGTATTATCTTAATTCCATGCGTTTTTATAACTTCTTCCCTTATCTTATCGTATTCCTTTCTATCTCTTTCTTCATGAACCTTTCCATCTATTTCAACTATTTTGTTTGCTTTACTACAATAAAAGTCAGCAATATACCTGCCTATTGAGTATTGCCTTGTAAAGCGAAACCCTCCAAGCTTTTTATTTCTTATTTTACTCCATATTATCTGTTCAGCTATTGTTTGATTTTTCCTTAATTCTACTGCTAGCTGCTTTACATGTTTAGGTATTCTTCTTCGCATATTTTTACCTCAATTTACTTCGCAGCCCCTCTGTTCCTTCCCCTTGAAGTGAGGGGAAGATAGAAAGGGAGTTTTTTTAGTTTATCATAAATGTAAAAATGTATCATGAATTTTTCTAAGTGTCGCCCAATTCATATTTTTCTTTTTGGAGAATATATTTTTAACTAGCAGCTTCCGTAAGGAGAATGGGCTTGAACTTTATCTGGTTTGCAATAATTGTTCTGAGCATAATTACAGCCGCAATTACCGGCAAAACAAATCTTATCAATAACAGCATCCTGACTTCTCCTGCTGAAGCAGTAATGTTCTGCTTTAAGCTCATGGGTAATATGTGTTTGTGGCTGGGCATAATGAGGATTGCAGAGAAGGCCAACATGATTGAAAAGATAGCTGCAGCAGTAAAACCGGCTATTATGCGGGTTTTTCCCGAAATACCTCCGGACCATCCGGCTTTTCGTTCTGTGACAATGAGCCTTGTTGCAAACATGATGGGTATAGGCAATGCCGCGACAGCATTCGGGCTTAAAGCCATGAAGGAATTGCAGAAGCTCAACCCTTTTAAGGATACTGCATCAAACAGCATGTGCATGTTTATTGTAGTAAATTCATTTATGATTCAATTAATTCATACAAATACTATCTTCATCCGAAACCTGCTGGGCTCCAAAGATCCGACAAATGTTATGCCGGCAATTACCTTAGCCACCTTCCTGACGCTTATTGCAGGAATCATTATTACAAAGATATATGAAAAAATTTACTCAAAGAGGGGACCATGAACCTATCAGCTTTATTGGACCTATTTGCAGCATTCTTAATACCGGTTGTCATACTAATAATTCTATCCATAGGTTACTGGAAGGATGTAAATGTATTTGAAACCTTTATCGAGGGCGCAAAGGAAGGTATAGATATAACAAATAAAATTGCTCCTTATCTGATAGCCATTTTTATTGCTATTGATCTAATGAACTGCTCGGGGCTGTTATATATCTTGATTGGATGTCTAAAACCCATTACCGGCTTTATGAACTTCCCTCCCGAAGTGCTGCCCCTGATACTTATCAAACCCTTTTCGGGGTCAGGGTATACCATTGTGCTCGCAGATATCTTCAAACAGCATGGAACAGAATCTTTTATCGGGAAGTTCGCCTCCATACTTGCGGGGTCGACAGAAACAATTTTTTATGTAATTACAGTCTATTTTGGGGTTGTAGGTATAAAAAACCTTCGTCATGCCTTTGCAGCAGCAATAACAACCGAATTGGCGGCGATATTTATTGCTTTTGTTGTGGCGAAGATGTTTTTTTAATTTTGTCTTCAGTCTCACTTCAGTGAATTCCTGCATATTATGTTATCGGTCCTTTTCACGCTAACATATACATACAGGAAGGAGAATTAAATAATGCTTACATACGCATGTATTGATCTTAAAGAGTACATACATCCACAAGTTAATGCAGAAAACAGCATTATCTTAAGATACTGCAAATCATTTCAACCCGGCATTGACCTGGGCCTGCTTGAGAGCACCTCAATACGGGAAGGCTGCCGAATCCTGGGCCCCATAAACTATAACGGTGCAAATATATTCGTCCTTGATATGTCTTCCTTGATGGCAGACGGTAATTTTAAATCTTCAGTCGCCTGCATTTCCATAGCTCGAAGCATTGAACAGGGTGCACGGGAATTGGTAGTCTGCTCATCCGGTAATACAGGAATCGCTGCAGCAAGATACAGTAAACATAAAAGACTCAAGGCCCATATATTTATTCCAAAAATGTCTTCGTATAAATTTGACTTTTCAGTAATTGATGAAAAACTTCATGATATTAAAATTATCGACAAACCTGAATGGGAGGTTCATGCCTACGCCCAGGCATTTGCAAGAGAAAACAGGTTTCCACTGGTTCCATCCATTGAGCATCAATTGGAATCCAACTCCTGTCGGACTATGTTTGTTCTGGAATACATGAAGGAAAATGATGTAGCATTTGACTGGACCAGTCAGGCCATCTCCGGAGGACATGGGCCCGTAGGATTTTATAAGAAGCTTTATTCCCTTATCAATGACGGGCTGCAAACAAGTAAAGTTCCAGGTTTTATAGGGGTACAGCAAGCCGGTATCTGCCCGATGTATAACGCCTGGATCAGCAGCAGGGATTATTTAACCTCTGATGATATTAATTTATACCCCCGGAATGTCATTGAACCAACTCTTTATTCCACCCGTCCCGAATCCAACTACCGTTATTTGTACAAGGTATTAAAAGAAAACGGCGGAACCTTCTATTGTATAGACTTGCCGGAGTACAACCGTCTGGAAGATGAGATGCTGAAAATAATCAGGAACTGCGGTCTAAAACTTAAATCCAAAAAAATTAATAATGAGCAGGTTATTACTGAAAAAGCCGGCATTCTCAGCGGCATGGGGATATTGAAAGCTATCAAGGACGGTGTGATACAACCCGGTGAAAATGTACTGCTTACTTTCACCGGCACAACTGGTGTTTAAGGATACAGAATAAAACTGCATATTTTCACTGGTATATACAAATATTAAAGTGAATCAAAACTCTATTTGGACTTTCATTGCACTTATCATTTTTGAGGTGAAAATATGACAGAAAACAAAGCGTCTTCAAGCAGTAAGCCAGCTTTTGGCGTTATTTCGTCACTTGTTGGAATCCCTTTTTTAATGGTTCTCGGGAATTCCATACTTATACCCCTGCTTCCCCGAATACGGTCGCAGCTAGTTATTTCTGACTTTGAGGCTAATCTGTTTATTACTTTATTCTCAATACCTGCAGGCATAACTATACCAATATTGGGATTTTTATCCGACAGGTTTGGAAGAAAGATAATACTAATTCCTGCACTTATTACATACGCTCTGGGCGGCTTGGTTTCCGGACTGGCTCCATTATTCATGGCAAACCCCTTTGGTGTAATGCTTGCCGGAAGAGTAATTCAAGGTATAGGAGCAGCCGGAACAGCCCCCGTTGCAATGACGCTTGTCGGCGACCTGTTTACTTCTGCAGACAGGAGTAAGGTTCTTGGATTTCTTGAAGCATCAAATGGGTTTGGCAAGGTTATAAGCCCAATTTTGGGTTCCCTTGTAGGATTGTTTATGCTCTGGTATACGGTATTCTACATTTACCCTGTGATAGCAATACCCGTGATACTGCTGCTGGCTTTTATAGTAAAAGAACCAAAATCCCAACGGGCCAAGCAATCGTTTAAGAATTACCTTTCCGGTATTGGAGAAACATTTAAAAATAAAGGTTTTTCACTTATAGTTAGCTTTCTTGCCGGAATGATAGCATTATTCATCTTATTTGGTGTCCTATCATACATCTCGGACATTTTAGAAGAGAGGCATGGAATTGTTGATTTAATGAAAGGATTTATAATTGCTGTTCCGGTTCTTGTAATGACTATTGTTTCATTACTTTCAGGCATAATATTAAAGAACGGGAAATTAATATATAAAATATTTGTGATTGCCGGTATGGGAATATTAACCGTATCAATGGTTGTCGGCGCCTTTTTTGAAAATTTTATAGTCCTTATAGTACTCATTTCACTAATGGGGCTTGGGGTAGGCATGGTACTGCCTTCTTTAAATACCATGGTTACCAGCTGTACCAAAACTGCCAAGAGGGGAGCTGTGACATGTTTTTATGGAAGCGTACGTTTTCTAGGTGTAGCTGCCGGTCCTCCGGTTTTTAGTTTGCTTGAGAAAACAGGCAATCTGGTATTGTTCCTGGTTCCTGCTTCCATAGCCCTGATTATAGGAATTTTATCAATTATCTTCGTTGATCATAAGAAGATGCTTGAATTTCAACAGGAACAGTAGGAAGCACAGGGACGGTTCCTGTTACCTATTAAAAACCAGTCTAACAACTTCTTCAACTACCTTTATAAACACAAACATTATACCACCTGCCATAAGGGGGCCGACAGGAAATCCCTTTAGGAAGATAATACCTATCATGGTACCTACAATTATTCCTATTACATACTGCGGATACGCTTTAACAAATTCATACCCGCTGGCGTTAAGCTGGCTTGCTATTATACCTGCTGCTATTGCAACAATTCCAGCCCATGATGTAAGAGTCTTCAGTATGTCGTTTAGAAGATCTTCATTCAGCATCATAGGTATTAAAACAGATAAGTTAAGAAAAAGAAGACCTACCTCCAGGCTCCGTCTCTCAATCAGAGGAAGAAATCTTTCGAGGCTGAAAAATTTCATAAGTAATAAGGCTGCTGCTGCTGCCGCCGTTACATTCGACTTTGAAAGAATACCAAGTATTAAAACAACTACCAGTAAAATAACGTCGCTGGTCACTTCAACTGACCCCTGAAGAAAAGCCTGCTGGAATATTATATGTTTCGACCGCCGTGGTTATTGATAAATCCGCAAAAGATTTTAAAACACGCCTCCTGATTATATTATTGGTACTTGCTCAATAGATTATATCTCTAAAGTCCTCTCGAAATCTTTCCCTCAACACCTTCAACAAACCAGAACATCCCGTTTAATTCTTTATCTGTCAATGTCTCCCCCGCCTGCACTTTAACCTTACCGTTCTGATCCTTTATGGGGCCGCTAAATATACTCAAAGTGCCGTTTTTTATCCGTGCCTCAGCTTCTGCTGCCTTTTCCTTGGCTTCTTGCGGTACTAACTCTGTACATGCATCGAGTTGTACTATTTTCTCATTCATACCGCCCAAATAGTTTGACGGCTTCCATGTTCCGTCCATAATAGCCTTAACCTGGCTTTCATAATAAGGCCCCCAGTTCCAAACCGGAGCTGTCAGGTATGCTTTAGGGGCTTTATCTTTCATACCTGCATGGTATCCGATTGACCAAACACCCCTTTTTTCGGCTGCTTTCTGCGGTTCATCACTGTCCTGATGCTGAGCTATGATATCCGCACCCAGATTTATTAATTCTTCTGCAGCCTTTCCGCCTTTTTCCCTGTCATCCCACGTATGAGTCCATTTGACTACAACTTTTGCTTCCGGATTAACAGATCGGACTCCACGGGTAAATGCGTTAATCCCCCGTATAACCTCGGGAATCTCATATGCTGCAACGTAGCCAATAGTATTGCTCTTTGTCTTCATTCCCGCAACAATACCTGATAAATATCTAGGTTCTTCTATTCTTCCAAAGTAACTGGAAAGGTTTTCTCCGGTTTTATTTCCCGAACAGTGAAAAAATATGATCTCCGGATATTCCCGTGCCATTTTTTCTACATGATCCATGTATCCAAAGCTTGTAGCAAAGATAACATTAACGCCTTCCTTTATCATATCCTCCATTACTTGGTTGACGCCTTCTCCTTCAGGCACCAATTCCTTGTAAACGGTCTGCACTCCCAGTTTTCTTTCCAAATACAATCTGCCTTGGTCATGTGAATAACTCCAGCCTCCGTCATTTGCTGAACCTATATATATAAAGCCAACTCTTATATTCTTTTTGGTTTTTTCCTGTTCATTCCCTGTATCCTGACCTGATTGACCATTAGCTGCATCTGTACTCTTTGCCCTGCAGCCGGCTAACAAGGGCAGTGCGAGAAGTATGGAGCAAATCAGCAAAACTGTACATAGCTTTCTAAACATAAACTTACCTCCTTAAAATTAACCCTGTCTGGAAAGGTTTAAATAATTTGATATTTCACTTTACTGTAAATCAATAAAACAAAATGAAAATTCTGAGATAAACTGATTGGAAAGTCACCTAATATGATCCGGATTAACTTGTGAAACTATTTATGAAAACCAGGCTAATGCTTATTCCTTGTATACTTTTTATATTGATTATACTTTTGATATCCCGCTTCTTCAAGGTACTGTCTGTGCAGAAGCCGGATATGATAGTGATAATAGGCCCAAATCACCGGAGAATAGGCCAAAAAGAGTTGTATACAGGCTATTTGGATTGGAAAACGCCCTTCGGTACTATGGAAAGCGATAGTGAAACTGTCGGCAGGATAATATCGGATGACATAGCTGGTGTAAGCCATAAACTGCTTGAAGAAGAACACTCCGTATCAGCTCTGGTCCCGTATATAAAATACTATATGCCTGACACCAGAATAGTGCCTTTATTGGTTCATGGTAATCTTGGCCTGAAGAAGTCTATTGAACTAGGGCGCAAAATTGAAAGACTTGCCGGAGATAAAAACTATGTTGTGGTGGCATCGGTTGATTTTTCCCATTACCTTCCTGCAGAAGAGGCAGACAGGATGGATAAAATAACTTTGGCGGCCATAAAAAAGAAAGATCTCTACAGCATTAGTCTCATGGGTAACGGCAACCTCGATTCTCCGCCTGCGGTGATTTCATTGCTCACAGCCATGGATTGTACACGTTCGGAAGATTTCACAGTTCTTGAGCATAATAACTCCGGAAAGATGCCGGGCATACGCAGCGACAGTACTACAAGTTACTTCTCCATAGTTTTCTTTGAGAAATAAACTAATACTACTATGTTATTAAGGAAAATAATATCTTCCAGATAGTTTCAATAGCATCGGGAAATACCTAATTAGTCCCGGGTATACTGGTCCGTTACCGGCATTTCCCTCAGAGGTATTCCTTATGGGTCAAGAGAAACTATCCTCCAGAAATTATTTTCCTTACCACAGTTATCAATTTTAACATAGTAGTACTACATGTTTTTAAAATCAATTCTTAAAGTTGAGTATTTCCCAAAATAATGTTATTATTTAGTTAACTTCATAAAGTCTACTCAACTATAGGAGGCTTTACATTGATACAGGGAAATATCCAGTCTCTAAAAAAATCAATAATTGACGAGCTGCAATCACTGTATGAATTTAAAATTGGCAGTAACGAATTTCTACCTGAAGAACTTGTTATAAAACTGGCCGATTTAACTTCACTTATCAACAGAGAGATTGCGGTATATATAAGCCGGAAGGGTAAAGTTTTGGATGTAATTGTTGGGGATCATTCCTCTGTAAACCTCCCTCAGATTAATGAACGCAGGGGTGAGAATTTACTTTCCGGGGTCAGGTGCCTTCACACACATCCAAGCGGAGACGGCAGGCTGTCCTCTCTTGACCTTACTACCCTTATAACACTGAAGCTTGACGGCATGATTACAGTTGGTGTCAAGGACGGCAAGTACACAAACATTATGGTAGGAATCCCAACCATTGGACATGATTTTGCCATTGAAAAGGCTGACCTATTCGGACCGTTTCAACTGGGTGAAAAGGACTTTTCCATTGTCTTTAAGCTTATTGAGGAAATTGATAGCGCTCTGAGAATGAACTCTGCCCGTCCACCGGTTGATAGTGTAGAAGAACGGGCTGTTCTGGTAGGGATTGAAATTATTTCCGAGATAGATGAAAGTGAATCAGGTTCATCATCAGAATCTTTAGCTGAACTGGAACAATTGACTTGTTCGGCTGGAGCAAAAGTATTAAAAAAGATTCTCCAAAAGCGGTTCTCCGGAGATCCTGCTTACCTTGTAGGTAAAGGTAAGGCTGACGAGTTGGCAGTATTATGCCAAACACTTTATGCTAATACCGTAATATTTGACCATGAACTTTCAGGTTCTCAGGTAAGAAACCTTGAAGAAGTTATAGGGGTAAAGGTTATAGATAGGACCACTCTCATTCTTGATATATTTGCCGGGAGGGCAAAATCACGTGAAGGTAAGATCCAGGTTGAACTTGCTCAACTAAAATATATTCTGCCCCGCTTAGCAGGTTCAGGTATGGAGCTTTCCCGGCTCGGTGGAGGTATAGGAACAAGGGGACCCGGAGAAAAGAAGCTTGAAATAGACAGGAGACATATAAGGAGCAGGCTCAAGTCCCTTGCTGAAGAACTTGAGGAAGTAAAGAAAATGCGAACCATCCAAAGGCACAACCGGAGAAAAACTCCTGTAATTGCGCTTGTAGGCTATACGAACGCCGGCAAGTCAACATTGTTAAACAGCCTTTGCGGCTCAGATGTCCTTACGGAGGATAAGCTTTTTGCTACACTCGACCCCACAGCAAGAAAACTTTTTCTGCCAAACGGCATCCAGGTAGTAGCCATAGATACAGTCGGGTTTATTCGAAAGCTTCCTCACTATCTTATAGAAGCTTTTAAGTCAACCCTTGAAGAAGTATCTTATGCCGATGCCATAATTCATGTGGTTGATTCTTCAAACCAGGAAATTGATGTACATTTATCAGTAGTAAATAATATACTTGATGACCTTGGAGCATCGCACAAACCAACCATTGTAGCATTCAATAAGATAGACCTGGTTTCCCAGGATACCATTCTTCCTTATCTCAAAGGTATAGATAATCATGTAGAAATATCTGCTCTGAAAAGTACCGGTATTCAAAATCTTTTGGATAGTATTGTAAAGGTTCTGGATTTCAGGTCTTTTAACGGCAGCTTTCTCATTCCCTATAAAGACAGCTGGGTTATAGCCTATCTCCATGAAAATGCTAAGGTAATTAAGCAGGAATTCATAGAACATGGAACAAAAGTAACCGCCGAGGTTACGGCACCAGTATACGAGAAGCTGAAAAGCTACTCTATATAGGAAGCAAAGAGACGGCAGACTGCGTAAAAACTAAAACTATTCTTCAGCAACTCCCCTTATTTCAATTAAAAGCCTAATGAGCTTATCCGTAGGTTCTACTGTAAGCTCACATTCCCATACAATGATAACATTCCAACCCATATTTCCTAAGGATTTGACCTTTCTCTTATCCCTCTCAATAGTCCGGTTAAATTTATTTATCCAATATTCTGTCCGTGATTTTGGTATATGGGAAATCCTACAATTATTATGACTATGGCCAATAGCCTCCGTGGATAAAAATTTTGGTTCATCCCAAAAAAGAAATTTATACACATAATAGAATTTCATCCTTTACAAACTATATTTAAAATAATATACTTAAAACAAACAAATGTTCTTATATTTTTTTTTAATATAGTTTAAAACTATATTAAAATTTTACTTAAATAATATTATAATAATTTCTATCGACATCCTTTAAAGAAATAGAGCGAAAAAGAGGTATAAAATATGTCTGTAATGTACTTCAAACAGTTTAAAGATTCTCACGGCAACAGGAATGTTATATCATTATTTTCAGGAGCTATGGGGCTTGATATAGGCTTGGAAAAGGCCGGGCTTAATATAAAAGTATGCCAGGATATTGATACTGATTGTGCTAAAACTATAGCGGCCAATAGGCATAATGTTATTTGTGGCGATATAACAAAAATTGAGGCACATACATTACTAGAAAAATCACAACTGAAACGTGGAGAAGCTTTTTTAGTTTGTGGTGGCCCACCATGCCAGCCGTTTTCAACAGCAGGAAAACGGTTAGGGATAAATGACCCTCGTGGCAGCCTATTTATGGATTTCAGAAGGGTTATAGACTACATAAGGCCAAGGTTTTTTATAATGGAAAATGTTAAAGGTTTACTATCATCTGCTGTAAAGCATGTACCTATTTCCGAAAGAGGGCTAGGATATAATCCTTCCAAAGAAGAACAACCAGGCTCTGTGTTCCATGTTGTAAAAGAGCAACTAGAAAGTATGGGATATAAGATAATTTATGGATTACTTGACGCAGTAAATTATGGCGTGCCACAATTCCGTGAACGCTTAGTGATTTTAGGGAGCCGGGATAATGAAGACATATTCCTCCCTATGCCTACCCATTTCCAACTCCACCAAAACCTGGGCTATAGATGGAAGATACTAAGGGATACAATAGAAGACTTAGAACTAAATCCAGGATTATGTGCGAAATTTAGCCAAGATAGGGTTAACTTTTTAAACTTAGTACCTGAAGGAGGCAATTGGAGAAACCTCCCTTCCCATTTAGTAAAGGTTGCCATGGGTGGAGCCTATGAATCAGGAGGTGGAAAAGCTGGTTTCTTTAGAAGGTTATCTTATGATCAGCCAAGCCCAACATTGGTAACTTCTCCAATACAAAAAGCCTCAATGTTATGCCATCCGAGGCAAACAAGACCTCTTAGCATAAAAGAATATGCAAGGATTCAACAATTTGATGATAATTGGAAGTTCGAGGGTACAATTAATTCAATCTATAAGCAGATAGGAAATGCTGTTCCTGTAGGATTAGGAATGGCTTTAGGCCAAGCACTATTAGCAACCGCAAATGGTGATAGTATGGTAAATACAAAAAGGACACGCGGAACAGATATCCATAATAAAATACGAAACGCATTGGTTGCTTCTGACTACGAATAAGGGGGTATATCCCGGCAAACAATGTCCAACTGGATAATACAGGTCTCAGACAGATGGCTAAGACCATTATATGAGAGAATGCGGGAGTATCTGCTTCAAAGGGACATTCTGCATGCAGATGAGACAACACTTCAGGTGCTTAAGGAGCCAGGACGGTCTGCTGATTCAACCTCATACATGTGGCTATACAGGACTGGAAGGGACGGACCACCAATCATACTATATGATTACCAGACTACCCGGGCAAGCAAACATCCGGCAAGATTCCTAAAAGGCTTTAAAGGATACCTTCATACAGATGGATATGATGGTTATATAGGTATGTCAGGAATTATCAATGTTGGCTGTTGGGCACATGCACGGAGGTATTTTGTTGATGCATTAAAAGCTATGCCTCCAAAGAAGGATGACACTCCCACAGCAGCAGAAGAAGGATTGGCATTTTGTAACAAGCTTTTTGAGATAGAAAAATTGCTTCATGATGTAACACCACAGGAGAGGTATGAAGGTCGGTTAAAACACAGCCTGCATAAGCAAAGCTACCTGCAAGAAGCAGGCAAAACATAAATACCATCAACACAATAGAGCTTCTGATTATCCTCACAAAATTCCCTCCCAGATAAAAATAAAAGAAACACCATAATTGATGCTTCTTGTCGAAATATACAATATCATATTTTTAACATTTATCAACATATTTTCCCTAAACAGCACGTTTTTCACCCTAAACAACAAAGCATATGCCGTTCGCACGGAAATTCATGCCGTTCAGTAAATTTACTACCTGATTTGTGCAAGGTACGAAGAAGTAGCCAACATAAAATTCTAATGCTATAATACTATTCAGAACAACAATGAAAGGAAGAATACCATTATGAGAGGATTTGTAAGGGTATCAGCAGCAGTCCCGCAGGTAAAGGTTACAGATTTTGAGTTCAATAGGGAGCAAATTCTGGCCTTGTGGCAAAAAGCTTGCCGGCAAAAGAGTATACTTGTATGCTTTCCCGAATTAAGTATAACTGCATATACAGCTAAAGACCTCTTCAGCAATACCTTTCTTCTGCAGGAAGCAGAGAATTCCTTAAAGTGGCTTCTCGAAAAAGGCAGCGGACTGAAAACTATTGCAATAACAGGCATGCCGTTAATATATGAACATGGTCTATACAACTGTGCTGTTGCCATACAAGGCAAACAAATCCTGTGTGTAGTTCCTAAAAGCTACCTTCCAAACTACGGCGAGTTTGAAGAGGGCAGGTGGTTCAAGCCGGGACGGTTTATACCTCCAGCAAAAACTATAGATATTTTAGGACAAACAGTTCCGTTTGGTACAGATATTTTACTCTCGGCAGCCAACATCCCCAACTGCAAAATAGGCATAGAAATATGCGAGGATATATGGGTCCAGGCTTCTCCAAACATTTATCAGGTAAGCTCTGGTGCTACCATCATAGCAAATCTGTCTGCTTCCAACTTTACCATAGGAAAGGCTGAAATCCGCAAATTCCTGGCCAGGAGCGCCTCTGATAAGGGAAAGTGCTGCTATATCTTTACTGCTGCCGCACCGGGCGAGTCATCCGAGCTGGCCTGGGATGGCCACCACTTTATCTGTGAAAATGGCACAGTCATTGCAGAAGGTCCTAGGTTCAGCCGCGAGCCGCAGCTGCTCACAACTGATGTTGATATCGAGACTCTAGTCCATGACCGTATGACCATCGGCACATTTGGAGACTGTGCAGATGAAAACCGCAAGGAATTTAGAATTGTAAGCTTTGCCGCTGTTCCCCAGGATAGTGATAATAATCTTTTAAGAAAAGTAAACCGCCATCCTTTTATACCATCCGACCCTGCAGCATTGGCTCAAAGATGCTGGGAGGTATTTGAGATTCAGACAAACTCCCTCAGGACACGCCTTGAAAGGTCAGGATGCAAAAACATTATACTTGGGGTCTCGGGCGGTCTTGATTCCACTCTGGCAGCCCTGGCCGCAGCAAACACGCTGGACTCTATGGGACTCCCAAGGCAAAACCTTATTTGTATTACCATGCCGGGATTAGGAACTACCGGCAATACAAAGGATAATGCAATAGAGCTTTCAAAGCATCTGGGAACTACACTTATAGAAGCTTCAGTTTCCGATACCAGTTATAGCTTGTTATGTACAATCGGTCACCAGGCTTCATCCGGAACCGGCAGCCTTGAAGAACTGCTGGATAGACTCAAGCAGCGCCCTGATTTTGCCGATGTAACACTGGAAAATGTCCAGGCACGTGTCAGAACCCTTCTACTTATGTCATATGCAAACAAATCCAACGGGATAGTACTTGGTACAGGTGACCTTTCGGAAAAAGCCCTTGGGTGGTCAACTTATGCAGGTGACCAGATTTCTATGTATGATATCAACTCAGGCATCCCCAAAACAATGATCCAATTCATTATAAAATGGGTAGCCAATGAAAAAGTTGGAAAATGGGCTGTCAAAGACCTTGAAGGACTGAAAGGAACCCTGTTCTCTGTTCTCAATACACCAATAAGTCCGGAATTGCTTCCGCCGGACTTTGAAGGCCATATTATCCAGTTAACCGAGGAAAAGGTAGGACCATATGAGCTAAACGATTTCTTCCTGTACTGGCATGTCCGTCACGGAGCAAGCCCGCAGAAGATTCTTGATACTGCACAAAATGCATTTCAAGGAGTATATGATCTTGACACTTTGAAGAAATGGTTAATAAACTTCTATAAAAGATTCTCAACCCAGCAGTTCAAAAGGCATGCAACCGCCGATGGACCCAAAATAGGTATGGTAGACCTGTCTCCAAGAGGTTCCTGGAGAATGTCCACCGATACTCAGTACAAGAGATGGGTGGAAGAGGTGGAAAGGTATAGCTAAGTATAGATATCGTAAGGTAAAGCAA
>DHFP01000190.1 GCA_002402315.1 Clostridiales bacterium UBA4821 | reverse complement strand
CAGCACTTACAGGTGAGTCTGTTCCACGTGAGGTAGAAGTGGGACATGAAATTTTAAGTGGATGCATTAATATTAATGGAGTTATTACTGCAGAAGTTACTAAAGAATATGGAGAATCTACTGTAAGTAAGATTCTTGATTTAGTTGAAAATGCAAGTAGTAAAAAGTCCCAATCAGAACAATTCATTACNNATTTGCAAGATACTATACTCCAATTGTTGTAATTCTTGCAGTTTTCATTGCTATTATTCCACCTCTTGTTATAGAGGGAGCAACCTTTAGCGACTGGATATATAGAGCATTAGCATTCTTAGTAGTTTCTTGCCCATGCGCTCTTGTAGTCTCTATTCCTTTAAGTTTCTTCGGTGGAATAGGTGGAGCATCTAGAAAGGGTATTTTAGTCAAAGGTAGTAATTATTTAGAGGCATTAGCAGAAACTGAAATTATTGTTTTTGATAAAACTGGAACATTAACGAAAGGTGTATTTAATGTACAGGAGGTTCATCCAAAAGGAGTTTCTAGAGAAGAGTTATTAGAGTTAACTGCATACGCAGAAAGTTACTCAAACCATCCAATTTCCAGTTCTTTAAAACAAGCCTATGGTAAGGAAATTGACAATGGACGTATTTCAGATGTAGAAGAGATATCAGGGCATGGAGTTATTGCAACAGTGGATGGAAAAAAGGTTATGGCAGGCAATATTAAACTCATGAAAAAGAAGAACATTGCATACTTCGATGGAGAGTTGATTGGAACTGTCGTACATGTTGCAGTTGATAACCAATATGCTGGTTACATTGTTATTGCTGATGAAGTAAAGCCAGATTCAGCACAGGCAATAATGGAACTTAAGGCAGCAAATATTAAACAAACTGTTATGTTGACAGGTGATAATAAAAATGTTGGTTCAAAAGTTGCAAAAGAACTTGGTCTTGATAAAGTTTACGCAGAACTATTGCCAGCAGACAAAGTTGAGAAACTAGAAGAATTATTTTTGCAAAAATCTAAAAAGGGTAAACTTGCTTTCGTTGGTGACGGAATCAATGATGCACCTGTATTAGCCCGTGCAGATATCGGAATAGCAATGGGTGGTTTAGGTTCTGACGCTGCCATTGAAGCTGCTGATATTGTAATTATGACCGATGAACCATCAAAAATAGCTACCGCAATTAAAATTTCTAAAAAAACACTAAAAATTGCATCTCAAAACACAGTATTTGCTATTGGAATAAAAATAATTGTTCTTATTTTGAGTGCTTTTGGAATAACTACTATGTGGGCAGCTATATTTGCAGATGTAGGTGTAACTATCATTGCAGTATTAAATGCTTTTAGAGCCTTGAATGTTAAAAATCTGTAGTATTACGAAAATATAGTTTTTTTATCGCCGATTGGGAGTAGAATTCATCTTAATCGGCGAATTTTGATAGCAGGCAGTGTGCATCTTCTTTTAATGCGAAGCAAAGACGAGGAGGATATATAATGAACAATGTTAATGAATGTTGCCATGAGTGCAATACACAGAAAATAGATCAAACTAAGGATAATTGCCCGGTATGCAATAAAGGAGGAATTTCTGTTAGTAAAGTGACCGTTGAGCACTTAGTAACAGACGATTATCTCAAGTTAGTAGATGGGGAGCAATATAAGATTTGCATGAATGGAGATTGTAGTGTTGTCTACTATAACGTTGATAATGGGGTAAGATTCTTAAAAGAACAAGTTAAAGTTCCTGTCTGGTTTAAGAAAGATGCAGATCCTAAGTATGCTTGTTATTGTAGCGAAGTCACAGAAGGTCAGGTAATTGAAGCAGTTGTAAAGCATGGTGCGAAAACCGTAAAAGAAATAAATGCCATAACAGGAGCAATGAAAAATCCTAATTGTAAAGAAAACAATCCGTTGGGGGTTTGTTGTCATAAGATTATTCAGGAAGCTATCGATAAAGGCTTAAAAATGGAATAATTTCAACTGAATGTTAAAAATCTATAGTATAAGGAGAAAATTATGCAAACACTTATTTCAGCGTTACTTGTATTCATTTCTACATCGATTGACTATTTAGTTGTTTTAATAATTCTTTTTGCCAACCAAGGAACCCGAGGGATAAAATCTATTTATATCGGGCAATATTTAGGGACTGGTATATTAGTCGGGGTAAGCCTCATTGCTGCCTATTTCCTCAATTATATTCCTCAGGATTGGATGATTGGGTTTCTAGGTTTGATTCCTTTGGGTTTGGGGATTCGTTCGATATTTGTTGATGAGGATGTGGATGAAGATTCCATTGGAAATCAAATTAAAAACAATCAATCCCAAATTTTTGCTATTACAGGTCTGACTTTAGCTATGGGAGGAGATAATCTTGGGATTTATATTCCATATTTTACAGGAATGAATGTTGGTCAGATTGTTATAGTTCTTGCAGTCTTTATTATTGGCATATTCCTTCTATGCCAGTTAGCTAAAAGATTTGCTACTATCCCAATGATTGGTGGAATTATCGAACGCTATGGGCGTATTATTGTGCCCGTTATCTTTATCGGGTTAGGAATTTATATTCTTGTCGAAAATGGCACAATTAACTACCTGATTTCTTTTTATAATTGACTATATTCTTGATAAGTTCTTATAGTTAGTGTAAGTTTGAAAACCGAGATGCGCCACATTTCTTTTCGGTGAATTAGGTTTTTACAATAAACTCACACGAAAGTCTATAGTTGATTTGTTCCCACATACGTACACCCTTAGTCGATATGTTCCCTCGGAGAGAATTTCAGTCTAAAAAATACAGGCTGCTAATTCTTGACAGCTATCCCCTCCTCTCAAAACA
>DHFP01000116.1 GCA_002402315.1 Clostridiales bacterium UBA4821 | reverse complement strand
TTTTGCTTCATGAATTCGCCGTACTAAAATTTGTTAATTGAATCCATCAGTCCTTCAATTTAACATTATTTCATATACCTTTTAAGTTTTTGATTTTACAAGAGCAAAATACGCCTCAACTATATATTTATCAAAAAAGGCACTGCCAGTGAACTCGTTCAAATGGATACTCTGCCTGAATTTCAAAGGAGAACCTCCACTTATAGAAGTGGAGGTCTTATAAATACAATAACCTTTTCTCCTGATTCAACTTATGATAGTTTTACATTGACAGCCTGCAATCCCCTCTGCCCTCTTTCAGTATCAAACTGAACTTTTTGCCCCTCTTCAAGAGATTTATAACCTTGAGCTCTGATAGCGGAAAAATGTACAAACACATCTTCCCCTCCTTCTCCTTCAATAAATCCAAAACCTTTTTCGGAGTTAAACCATTTAACTGTACCAAACATCTAATTCTGCACCTCCTTAAGTGCATTGTGCTATAGTAATCCTGTTAGAAATTTCGACTCATTGTTATTATGTTAATACGGATTAAAAGTTATACTTTAAACTATTTATTTCTTAAATCTATTGTCTAAATTTATTATAATGATAAAATAGTTATAATAATTATAACTTTATATAATTATATAAATATAAGTCAGAACGATATATTATTCAAATATGGAAAAATTTTTATTCACATATATTTAGAATCAAGGAGGATTTTCATGACAATTAGCAATATTAAAGACTTAACAATAGGCAATCTAACGGCTAAGCTGCCCATTATTCAGGGCGGGATGGGTATTGGAATTTCTTTAAGCAGACTTGCATCAGCCGTAGCTAATCAAGGTGGTATAGGAGTTATTTCTGCCGCGGGTATAGGAATGCTTGAACCGGATTTTTATTCTAATTATCTTGAAGCTAATATCAGGGCGCTAAAAAAAGAGATACAGAAAGCACGGGAATTAACAAAAGGTATACTTGGCGTAAACATCATGGTGGCTTTATCGAATTTTTCTGATATGGTTAAGACTGCAATAGATGAAGGAATAGACATTATCTTCTCAGGAGCCGGACTTCCTCTTAACCTTCCAAAGTTTCTTGAAGAAGCCAAAAACACTAAGCTTGTCCCTATTGTTTCTTCCGCAAGAGCAGTAAGCATCATCGCCAAGAGATGGCTTGAAAAATACAAGTATGCTCCTGATGCTGTCGTAGTTGAAGGCCCAAAGGCAGGTGGTCATCTTGGATTTAACGCTGAACAGCTTACTGATCCTAACTATTCTTTGGAGAACCTTGTTTTAGAGGTAATTGAAGAAATGAAACCCTTTGAAGAAAAAGCAGGAAAGCCTATTCCTGTAATCGCCGCAGGTGGCATATATACAGGTGAGGATATATATAAATTCATACAGTTGGGCGCTTCCGGAGTACAAATGGCAACTCGCTTTGTTACAACAGACGAATGTGATGCATCAATTGATTTTAAGAAGTCGTATATTGAATGCAAAGAGGAAAATATCTCTATTATCAAAAGCCCTGTTGGTATGCCTGGCAGAGCAATATCCAATAAATTTATTGATGATGTGAATGCCGGCTGCAAAAAACCTTATACCTGCCCATACCACTGCATATCAACCTGTGACTACAAGTCCAGTCCATATTGTATTACTCTTGCATTAATAAATGCCCAGAAAGGTAATTTTAAACATGGCTTTGCATTTGCCGGTACAAACGCTTATATGGCAAAAGAAATCATATCAGTGAAAAAATTAATGGACTCCTTGGTAAAAGAATACAATGAGGCAGCTTCCGCTAGTATTAATAGCTAAAAACGAGCCGGAATAATAAATTCCCGCAAAAGCAAGCAGCCCCATAAGATTGGGCTGCTTCAATTTTTCTCACATATTCATATAAATTTACAAGTTTACTGTATCAACTTCCCAGTCACCGTCCTTATCTCAGCAACAGACATCGTAATGTTTTCATTGAGTCCGGTAAGTGTACTGTTAAGCCTTTCATAATCTTTCCTCTTGACTATGGTATTCAAAACCAGCCTTCCCTTTCCCCTCATACCAAAACCGATATGGGTTGTTACGGAATAGCCTTGGCTTCTTAGAAAATCAGCCATTTCTTTCCCCTTCTCTCTGCCGGTATAAACCGACACCTCTAGAAAACCTATTGCCATCTTCTTCTCAATAGTATCCGCAAGGAATATCCCAAAAACCTTGCCAAGAGCAAATGCCAATATGTAAACCATATTTGAAGAATCACTTACCAGCTTAAAGGTGTATGAAAACAGTAATGCATCACTGAATACTACAAAGTATACAGGCTTTACCATCTGCTTTGATACAAATAAAATCTTTAACGTGCCAAGACAGTTACTTATAGCGTTAAGTAGAAAAATAATTATTAAGTTTGCTGTCATATATCCTCCTTTCTTCAAAACTAATAAAAAAAGCCTGACAAATATGCCAGGCCTTGAAAATGCTTTTAAGTTTTGTATCCAATAATTGATTTAAGTGTTATCCTCCAAAATCTTATCAACCACTACCTGAACCCAAAGCTGTAAATCCTACATACGACATTAGATTATATAGTACCATATTTCTCCTATTATGTAAAGCAATATTTCAATTTTGTGTCATTAATTGTTACAGTTCAGATGTCCAAAATAAAAAAACACACTAAGTAGGGGTAATTACTTACCCTTCTAGTAGTGTTATTTTTTTACCTGCAAATACATCTTTTATTCCTTCAAATATATTTAACCCGTTTTTCAAGAGTGTAGATATAAAACTTCTAAATGGTGCAGGAAATCTGGAGATTAAAAAGAAGATCGAGAAAATTACCAAAACACTCTTTTTAAGATCTTGAATCCTTGTTTATTGGTAATTCTATAGTAAATTCTGTCCCTTTACCAACCTCACTCTCAACCCAAATTCTCCCTTGATGTTTTTCAATTATATTATAAACTATTGAGAGACCAAGACCAGTTCCTACACTCATTCCTTTCGTTGTAAACCCAGGATCAAAAATCTTATTTATATGCTCCGGTTTTATTCCTATCCCATTGTCAGCAATCTTGACATAAGCCTTATCGTTTTTGGAATAAGTCTTTATCAATATTTTGCCGTTATCTTGGATTGCCTGGATTGCATTTACTAAGAGATTCATAAAAACCTGATTTAATTGGTTGGGATAACAAAAAACATTAGTTATGTTTCCATATTCTCTTATTATTTCAACTTTGTTCTTAATTTTGTTATTTAGTAACAGTAATGTACTATCTATACCCTCGTGCATATCAACATCTTTATATTCCGCCTCATCTACTCTCGCAAAATTTCTTAAGCTTTTGACAATATTCATAATCCTCTCGGATGCTATCAAATTTGTATTATTCGCAGTTTCAAATTTCGCCATTAGATCGGAAACGGTTTGGTCTTCGTGCATTATGTTAATAGATTTTAATCGAGAAATTATTGTTTTGAAAAGATCAATATTGCAGTGAATTGCTCCTAAGGGTGTATTAATTTCATGTGCTATTCCTGATACAAGCATACCAAGTGAAGCCATTTTCTCACTTTGAACAAGTTTTGACTGAGTTTGTCTTAACTCCACATTTGCTTTTTCTAAGGCCTTATTAGATTTTTCAAGATTCGTGTTAAGTGCTGTTAGCTCTTCCTGTTGAGCAATGAGTTTCTCATTAGCTGCTGCCAATTCTTCTGCCATTTGAGTTTTTTGTATTATTTTTTGTTCTAACTCCTCCGCCTTTACCTTTTCTGTGATGTCTGTCAGGACCAGCATTAAAACATCTTTTTCACTAAAGGTTTCAATTTTATTTATAAATTTATATTCCAACTTAATATATTTATCATTAATTTTTATTTTTTTAGGCAGCTCGTTAATGTGCCAATTCCTTAATTCAATATCATCAGTTCGAAAGATAACCTCAAAGCAATTTTTAAATAGCTCATTTTGTTCCGAATTATCACTGGAAAGGAGTTCCATGATATGGCAGTTACCTATTTTCCCATTAAATATCCTCATACATTCTGCACTGTATTTTGTATTTACAATAAGAGATTTGTCAAATGTTAAAAAACCTTGATTTGAATTATCAAGTAATTTTTTTATTTCGCCCTCGCTTTTTTTAATTTCTTTTCCTTTAGCATCATTTATTTTAAATATTTTTTTAGTAAACTTAAGTAAACTTCTATAACTATCCGCCAATTGTTGATATTTAGCTAAAAGTTCGGCATCTGAACAATTATTTTTAGAAACATATTCCATAGCAGATTCAAGGATTTTTGTTTCTTTTTGAAATAATTGATTTTGAAAACTTTTATCATTCATAGCCATTCTGCCTTTCTAAATATTTCTAGATTGTATGTGAAATTAATTTGCAATTAAGGTATTTTGATCGATATTATTAGTATGCTAATTTGCTAAGAATAACCACCCTGTTATTTATAATATTTTCTTGTATTAGCTTTTTGTTTCAATTCAACCTCCGGGTTAGTTAACTTCTCAAAAGCATATTCTTCA
>DHFP01000008.1 GCA_002402315.1 Clostridiales bacterium UBA4821 | reverse complement strand
CTGGACAATATCAGAAAACGGTGAGTGGATTGACCCCCAACCGGTGTGTTTTGATTCGATGCCTGTGGATGGCTGGATGAAGGCTGAGAAATTTACATGGGATGAAAACAAAGAAAAATAAGGGATTTATATACTTGACAAACCCATTTGACAGTATTATATTAAAGTCAAATGGAGGCCAATATGAAAACTATAGGATTTGATACACCATACTTTACAGATAAAAATCAAGCCCGAATATACTTGGAAAGTATAAGATGGCCTAATGGAGTTGTCTGTCCAAAATGTGGGAGTAAAGAAAAGCACTATCAGTTAAAGAGCAAGGAAAAATCCCAAAAGCCTGTACGTGAAGGCGTATGGAAATGTAAAACTTGCCGTAAGCAATTCACCGTAACAGTCGGAACGGTTTTTGAAGATAGTCATATTCCGCTTAATAAATGGCTTTTGGCTACTTACCTAATTTGCGCTTCCAAAAAAGGAATGAGCGCTCATCAGCTTCATAGAATGTTAGATGTTACTTATAAAACAGCGTGGTTTATGGATCATCGTATTCGTTGTGCTATGGATGGCAAAAAAGGAAAGTTAGGCGGTATAATTGAAGCTGATGAAACATACATTGGTGGGAAAGAAAAGAATAAACATTTTGATAAAAAATTGAATGCCGGACGTGGTGGTGTTGGTAAAATTCCTGTATTTGCTTTAGTGGAAAGAAAAGGAAAAGTAATATCCATACCGGTTAAAACGGTAACAGGAAATAATCTTAAAAGTATAATTCGTGAAAATGTTAAAAAATCCGCTAAAATAATGACAGATGATTTTACTTCTTATAATGGGTTAAGCAAAAATTTCTTTCACTCTGTTGTAAATCATGGTAAAGGCGAATACGTTAGAGACGATGTACATACAAACACCGTTGAAAATTATTTCAGTATTTTGAAACGCGGCATTACTGGAGTATATCATCATGTCGGCGAACACCATCTTCACAGGTATTTATCCGAGTTTAATTTCAGATACAACGAAAGAAAAATTGATGACGATGAACGAAGCATGTTAGCCCTTCGTGGCATTGAAGGGAAAAGACTTATGTATCGGGACTCATCGGTAAACGTAAATTAAAAAGAAAAAAATAGGTAATAAATATATGGGAAAATGGAAAGAATATAAATTCAGAATAGATGTTTTTACTCCTGATACCTTACCAATGACACGATGCGCTATGTATTTGGCAGAGCTGGCAAATATGTTGGGAGAAACACCACATGTTCATTTTGTACGATTAGAACCGGGAAGCACTATAATGGTAAGTAAAGTTGATGCTGAGGTAGCTCCAAAAGTGCAAGAACGAACAATAGCAATAAAACAGAACAAAGGGACTGTTGTTGAAATGCGTGCATACAGACATCTTAATAATATGTTAACAGAAGATAATGGAACAGGTGTATTTTTAGAAGAAAATGATACAGAGATTATAAAATTCCCCGGCAAAGAATACAAAATATTAGAATTTCATTCTGTTCAACAACAAGGCGAAGTAAATGGAGAAGTAATTCGTATTGGAGGCAGTAAAGAAATAGTTCCTATTATATTAGAGGTTGAAGGAAGAGAAATTAGCGGTTGCCATGCCAGACGAAGTATAGCCAAAGAATTAGCTAAGAACCTTTTTGAACCAGTTTGTCTTTATGGAGAAGGAAGATGGAATCGTGACGCAGAGGGTGAATGGAATTTAAGCTATTTTATGGTTGACAGATTTGATGTGTTACAAGAAAATTCTTTATCCCAAGCAGTTATTGCACTTAGAGGTTTAAAAGGTGAATGGGGAGAAAATTCTTTAAATGAACTTTTAGAATCTCGTCATTATAAGGATAAACATTAATGGTTGTCTTTGACGCTACAATGATGCTTCTTTTTATGCGTCCCAATGTAAATGCACCACCTGATCCTAAAACTGGCTTGCCAGTTGAAAATGCAGAAGCCAGAATTAGTGCACTTATAGAAGACCTTGAAAAACAAAAAATAAAGATAATTATCCCTACACCAGCATTAAGCGAATTACTTGTCCGCGCGGGCGAAGACACACAATCCCTTATCTCTATTATCCAGAAAAATCCTGTTTTTCGCATAACTCCATTTGATACTTTAGCAGCGATAGAAGCAGCAATTATGACACGACAAGCAATTGATAGTGGTAATAAGCGTGATGGAGCGGACGAAATTACATGGGCAAAGATTAAATATGATTGGCAGATAATTGCAATTGCTAGAGTACACCATGCAAACACAATTTATTCAGATGACAACCACATTCATAGCCATTGTAATAATACACAAATAAGAGTCATCCGACTTGCTGATATTCCTGTACCACAAAAAAAGATACAAAACGAAGAGTTGGATTTTTAATAGCTAAATATGAAAAAAAAGAATACACAACAAAAGAAATTGCCAAAGTTCAAAAAAGAAGAATTTAAGAACATTTCAACGACAGAATTTGATGCTGTTATGAATAAGAATTTGTCTGTCCCACCACAAAAAAGCAGGCTAAAAAAGCGCGTTAACAATAAGATATTGTTCACTTTTTAAATATTTTTCTTGACCTATGGTCATAAAAGTGTATTATCCCACCGTCATGCCGTTGTTTAAAAGCATTCTATTGATTTTTTATTTAAAGAGCATTATTATAATAATAAAGATGCGTAAACCTAACCGAACACTTTTTTAAGTACCATGGAAAGGAGGCTGGGAACCATGGAAAAAAAAGCAGAGGGGAAAGCTATCGGTCTTGATAAGTTCGTCCTTCGCTGTTACGGACGAGAAATAGACAAAAATAAATGGTATGGTGTATGTATTAATCTAAATCTCGCCGTTGAGGCTTCATCTCCTGATGAACTTCTCGTGAAAATGAAGGAAGTTATTACAAGTTATTTAGAAACCGTTTTAGATACAAAAGATGACAAATCCATCCCCGAACTATTATCTCGACGTGCTCCAATATATGATTGGATAGTTTATTTCTATATCGCTTGTTGTTATCATATTACTCATATCCCCAAAGATAAATTTTTTAAATTTAAAGAATTTATACCATTTCGCCTTGCATATGATAATTGCTAATGGGAAAGCATTATCCCCTTCTTGACCGAGAACAAGTAGAAGCTATATTAGAATCATTAAAATTTGTTCCCAAACGGCAATCTGGGAGCCATTGTCAATGGGAAGGGTATACAAAAGGTATCCGCAGAATTGTTACTGTTGACCATTTAAAAAAAGGACGTAAAGAAAAATATAGTCATCGGCTTATTTCAAAAATGATACAACAATCAGGACTTTCTAAAGAAGAATTCTATTCTCATTTATAAAACTTACTTGGGTTTATGAACTATACAATTGCCAAAAATAAAATACTAACCACACCCAATGGATAAGCAATAATGCGACTATCTTTGCGAAAGCAGTCGCATTATTGCAACTATTCTCAAAACACCGATAAACTCCCTATTTCCCAAATACCTTGTAATACTTATAATTTCCATTAATAATTCTCTGCTGTTTTTCCGGCATGGTATATGCA
>DHFP01000062.1 GCA_002402315.1 Clostridiales bacterium UBA4821 | reverse complement strand
ATATATTGGAAGGGGAGGATATTATGACTTGGTTTGGAGCAACGCTAAGACCACTAGTTGAAAGGTCTGATAACCCTCAAATCAGCTTTCAGGAACCTCATACAAATTTAAGAGAGAACCTGCTTGCACTTCATTTAAATATTAACAAAACATTATCTATTGCTAAAGAAATACAAACAAGCTTAAATATACTATCCCATGATATTAGTTCGAGAATTCAGCACTTTAATAATATTCAGCAGGCTAATATTTTTCAAAATGAACATAATAATATCACGTGAAGCTTTTACTAGCCTATTCTTGTACGTATTGGAGGTGATTTTATGACTGACGAAAAGCAGCGCCTGTCTTTAGGGGTCAATTGTATTCAAAATTTTGAACTTAACAGGTGTGACGGCATAACCGTTATTAGTATGCCAACAACAAGGAAAATAAATATTAATGGGGATACCAAGACCACTTATAGCTTTATGCAAACAAAAAACCGGTTTGAAATCCTCCCAAACAGCAGTAAGGATAAGCTTAGATTCTATATCAATAAAGCCTATAGAAGGGCTATTGTAAGCGGCAAGGAATTTGAAATATCAGATATAATTTCAAAATTGTATTCTTAACTTTATTTTACTTTTTGAAAGGGGATCTGCTGTGAAATCAATAGAAAACATCTCTCCCAAACTCGAAAAAGTTATTCTAAGAGGCTTGGAATTATCCAGCGAAAGTACTCATATAAAACTTTTTAAAGCAGTAATATCGCTCTATAGAGTTGAAGACACCATATTTATCTATTACCAACATCAGAATACTTATTCAAATAAAAGTATCGTAAACGTATACGAAATCAAGTCAACCGAGAGCTACTACCTTTTCGAGACCATTGACATTATAGCAAAAGATTTAGAAAACTATGGCACTGAAGCAGACAAACAAGACGCCTTAAAAATATTTTCCGACGCAATGGATTTCTGCAAAAAAATCAATTTTGAGTATGGAGACTTTGAAATTGCAATAAATAAGTTCCTTTAGTAAGCATCCTCCCACCAGTGGGATGCTTACTAAAATATAGTCCCACACTTGGAGCAAGCCTTAGCATCAGGACTATTCTCACTTGAACACACTTTGCATTTCTTAAAACACACCACATCATCTACTTTAGTCTTTACTTGATTGTCTACTTCTATATCGGCAATCCTTGCCCCACAATTTGGACAAAATTTAAGCTCTGTACTAATCTCCTCTTTACAAGTCTCGCATACAGTAATATTCTTTAACTTAGATACCTCTTCGTTCAACTCTTTCATTTGCTGCTGAAGTGATTTGATTTCTTCTATTCTGGTTCCGTATTTTTCCTTAACCCAGCTATCTTCTGAATAATTTTCGTAAAGTGACTTGCCCATTTCATAGAAATGCGTCCCTATTTCATCTTGGTATTTGTCCATTTGTACTGATACTTTGGTTAACTCCATGAAGTTTGAGGATTTCTTTGCCGCTTCTTTTGCAGTTTCAGAAATCTTTTTTGATAAGTCTTTGAAAAATGACATCTGTTTTACTCCTCCCCTTTGGTTCCCTTCTTAACAATCCTTTGTAAAGGGCTATACTTATTTGTCGATATTTTTGTCTTACTGATAACCTTGCCATTTTCCTTAACTACCTTATAAGTATTTACTTTATACCCCTTCATTCCTTTTTGTACTACTTTACTATAACCAACCGGCAAATTAGAATCTTCTATTACTTTCTCTGGTAAAGTATACGTCTCCAGTTTCTCAGTCACCAACTCTATCTTTTTTGAGGGACTCTCATTTATGCCTAATATATCAATCTTAAGGACTCCGCCTCCAGCAGCAGTTATTAACTTAATGGGATTCTTATAGTTGTTCCTGAATTTAAAATCAATACTTCCATAAGAGACGGTTGCATCCCTTCCCGGTGGCACATAACTAACAGTCATATTGTGATTTTTTCTTTCAACAACTTCCAGATCTGTAAATAATACGGCATTATACAGCGTAGTGGATACCTGGCAGATACCGCCTCCTATCCCATCCACTATTCTTCCTCCCATATAAACATGCGCTTCTTTGAATCCTGCTTCGGATGTTCTCTTTCCCACTATCTGGTTATATGAAAACACCTCTCCAGGCGCCAGAATTACTCCATTTATTTTTGCTGCTGCCAACCTTATATTCTCGCTCCTGTCCTTCTCACTCTGGTTATACCTGGTAGAAAAAGAGGATAAAGTATCCTTAAACAAGCTGTCGGTTAACTCTTTTTCATATACTTCCGGATAGGTCAGGGTCAACGGAATCTCTACTGGAACGCCATCTTGCTGTTTGGAACTCAAAAGCTCTTTTGCTTTTTCCATATTAAAATTTCTGCCGATCACATGCGAGACTATGGTAATCTTGTGGTCTTTCACTTCATAAGCAGCATCTTTAGCTTCTACATGTACTTTTGCATATAATTCATCAATATTTACAGGTTCAGGCTGAACAACCAAGATAGGTATTTCTATATCTTCTGTTTCCAAGCTTTCTATCTGGTCCAACAATGCTTGTCTAAGTTTTGCCTCGTCCAGACTCTGTCCGGGTCTGCCTGGATTAATAACTATCTTATCTTCATAAATCTGGTATGAACTAGAAATTAAATCTTTCTTTACCTTTGGAGATATCTTTCCCATAAGATGTTGAATATTCGCTTCATCATACTTATATTCTATTTTAAGATTCTTTCCTCTCGTAGAAGTACTCGTAATGCTAAATAGCCTGGAAACAAAGTTTCCCCCTCTGCCTTGATTATAAGCCTCTTCAACAGATTCTTGAACGTTTAAGGATTTTACTATCTTCTTTGGTGAAATCCTTTTTGTCAACTGGTCACTTTTTAGAGTCAAATTCATGCTCTCAAGCCGGGGTCCATAGGTTTGTTCCAGTAATTCTTCTGCTTCTTTAGGTGTCATTCCGGATACATAAACGTCGTTAATGTAAATCCCCTTATATATCTTGTCATAGCTTAACGTACTAGCTATTAGCTGAATTGAAAATAATAGTTGAAGAATTATAAATACAACTATACTAGTAAAAATAAGTCTTCTGTGCTTTAAAGTATGTACATATAACTGCCATTTTACGTTCATTGAAACCCACCCTAAACATTTGTTTATCTCTTTATGTTTCATATTATCTCAATTTTTTACTGTAAACTCAATAGTTTTTATATTACATATATGTTACTAAATTGATAAATCCGGTAAAATATCTACTTAATAAATCAAAAATAAAGAAAAATTTTGTTTGAAAATACAAAATCAAAGATATATAATGTTGGTAATTAAATTGAGTTTGGTTGTGAGGAGTGATTTTAGATGAATTTTGACAGCAGCAAGTATAATTCTATGAATTCAGTTAATGTTAATAACTTTAGTGACTATGACTTAGATTACCTCCGGACACAAATAAAAAAGAATTCGGAATCTCTTGAAAGGGCAATTGAAAACCTCAGAAGATTGGCTAGCAAAAGCAGTTCTGAAGTTGAAAAGGTGGAAAACTAGTTTTCCACCTTTTGTTTTCAATTATTCGATTTAAGCATTAGATATAAGAAAAACTCCCAAAAATATCTTTAAAAAAGTATTTAAGATTGTTCCTGCAAGAATTCCAATCACCATCATGAGTATGCTCGCTACTATAACAGTTATACCGCCTTTGTGTCCTTTCTTGCTTGCAATTATACCCATTACAGTTCCTAAAACTCCAAATAGTATTGGAATTACAAACATTGAAAGTATTGCAAATATCCACCCTAATCCAATATACCATCTGGCGCTTCTTATAGATTTACCCTGAAAATCTGGAAATTGTCTAACTCTTCCCATAAAATCACCCATGAATATTATTATCAAATCATGCAATAATATTCATGGGTTCTATTAAAAACTTACTCAGCAGCCTGCTTTGTTGTTTCAGATGAAAGATCTTCCTCCTGGGTCGAATTTGAAATACTGACCAAATCCCGTGTAAGTTTCTCAAGCAGCCTGTCTTTTATCTTTCCATCATCGGGAAATGTAACACTTGAGGTTATAAGACTCATACCTTTGTTTTTTGTCTTAATAATTGTGTGGCTGTTAAAGATACTCTTAACCTTCTGTTCTACTATTGCACTACCAGCTTTATCACAAAATGGAAGCAGTATAATTATGTTGTTTGAGCCATAGTAAAAAACCGTATCCGTATCTCTGAGCTTTGACCTAATGACTTTAATTATACTATCGATTACTTCATAATACTCATTGACATTCTTAGCAGTACCATAATTATCTACAACCGTTGAAAGCATAATGGTAAGGGGGTGGTTTCCTCTACCTGCAGCTTTAATTTCCCTGTTTAACATATCAGAAAAAGTATACATTAAAACATCTTCCTGGTCTCGCTCGGTTCCTCCAAGCAATATATTCCCCAACAATTTGTCGATTTTTTTAATCACGGTTTCTTCATCATAAGGCTTTGCAATAAATTCACTTACACCTGCTTCAATTGCTTTTATTATATATTTTCTATCAGTGAGTTTTGAAATCATAGCTACAGGTATAGACTGATAGACTTCCTTGCTTTTGATGCTTTTTATTGTATCAAAATCGGAATAATCCTGTGAAACGTATGACCAAAGTATAAGTTTGACTTTATCCTTATATAAGTGCAGATAGTTTAATACTTCGACTCCATCCTTCACATGGGCTATTTCAACGCCATAGTTTTTTAAGATATTATTGATCTCAATTTTTACAATGCCAACTTCATCCACCAACAAGATGCAGCCCTTCATAAATTCACCTCTTCGGGATTGAGTGTAAGTTATCTTAATCTATTTATCGATTAAGTTATTATAATTCTTAAGAGTATTTTTTATTTCTTTTCTAAATCATATATTCGACAAATTCTGTTTAAATTCCTTTTTTCATGGTTATACATTACTCATTTGATGATAGTTTCTGATACTTTCCTCTATTGACTTTTATTTTTTATGTTGATAGTATTCTATATATATTGTTGAGGAGTGTGATTATATGGCTAATTACAAGATTGGTGTATTACCCGGAGACGGAACAGGTCCTGAAGTAGTAAGAGAAGGCGTAAAGG
>DHFP01000195.1 GCA_002402315.1 Clostridiales bacterium UBA4821 | reverse complement strand
CTGGAAAATAAGTTGTAAAAACTCAAATGTACTTATATACTACATTTTAAGCTCCCTCTCTATCTCTCCCTCACATCAAGGGAGAGTAAAAGTATTTCTTCGATGACTTTCTTTTCCTGCCCTTCGAAGTGAGGGGAAGATAGAAGGGAAGCCCATTTACCAATTCCCTTCCAGTAATATGGGTAATACATAATTTAAAAAAGAGAGGGGCCAGGAGTGAGTTTCCGTATTTACATTCCTAGTGCATCCTTCATCTTATCAAAAAAGCTCTTTCTCATGGCATAAGAATCCTCGCCCATTAATTCAGCAAACTCTTTAAGCAGTTCTTTCTGCTTATCTGTTAATGACTTTGGGACCTCTATATTAATTTTTACATACTGGTCTCCACGACCATTACCTCTTAGATTCTGAATACCTTTGTTCTTTAATTTAAACAATGTTCCTGTTTGGGTTCCTTCAGGTATTGAAAACTTAACCTTACCGTCAAGTGTAGGTATCTCTATCTCAGACCCGAGAGCAGCCTGGGTAAAAGTAATTGGAATTTCACACACTACATTGAACCCATCTCTATTAAAAATAAGATGTGGCTTAACACTAATAACAATATAAAGGTCACCCGGAACACCGCCCTTATTACCAGGATTACCTTCCCCTCTGAGTGAAATTATCTGCTCATCATCAATTCCGGCAGGTATATTCACTTTTATTTTTTTGCTCTTATTATACTTTCCTCTCCCCTGACATTTAGAACAAGGATTTGTTATTACCTTACCTTCACCATGACAGTTATCACATGTCTTTACATTCACAAATTGACCAAAAGGAGTATTCTGGTGATGCTGAACCTGACCGCTGCCCTTACAATTGCTGCAAGTAACAGGCTGTGTTCCTTTCTTTGCTCCTGTCCCTTGGCATTGTTCACACATTTCCAATCTATTAATTGATAACTCTTTTTCTACGCCAAACGCAGCCTCTTCAAAAGAAATTTCAACATATGTCTTGAGATCGGCACCCTTTTGAGTACCATCTTTTCTCCGACTGGTTCCTCCAAACCCTATATTCCCAAAGAATGTCTCAAAAATATCACCTATTCCGCCAAAATCCTCAAAGCCTCCGAATCCTCCAAAACCGCCAAATCCGTTTGGATCCACACCAGCATGACCATACTGATCATACTTTGCCCTCTTTTGTGGATCGCTCAGTACCTCATAAGCTTCATTAATGTCTTTAAATTTGGCCTCGGCTGCTTTGTCTTCAGGGTTAATATCCGGGTGGTACTTTTTTGCCAACACACGATAGGCCTTTTTTATCTCGTTATCCGATGCACTTTTATTTATTCCCAGGACCTCATAGTAGTCCTGCTTATTAGCCGCCATTATTTCACCCTCATTCTCGAAATATAGAAGCAAGAAACTATATTAACTGCGAAAAAGAATTTACATGTTGAAAGTAATTGCTGGAAGTAAGCTTCATTGACCTGTAAGAAATCCCTCTAAGAAAAGTGAATTTATGCCCGTTCCCTAAAGACATTTCCTTCAAATTCATCTTTTCGTTGCTATTGAAGATTACTGGAAGCAATTATCTTGAAACGTTTTGTAAATTCTTTTCCGCTTCCTAATATAGCTTCTAAAACCTTAACATAGAATAATGTTCTTTTTATTTTTTATCTTCATCAACAACCTTATAATCTGCATCATATACATTTTCTTGTGCATTTGCTCCTTGAGCATCTGCCTGCTGGGATGCTTCCGGATTTGGCTGCTGTTGAGCTGTTCCTGCCTGTTGATAAAGTTTAGCTGATATTTCATAGAATATCTGTGTTAGCTTTTCTGTAGCAGTCTTTATCTCTTCAATATTACTACCCTTTAATTTTTCTTTTACATTATCAACCTCCGCCTGAACCTTTTCCTTTTCTTCTGCAGATATTTTTTCGCCAAGGTCTCTAATTGTCTTTTCTGTATTATATACTAAGGAGTCAGCATTGTTTCTTACTTCTATTTCTTCTTTTCTCTTTTTATCATCTTCTGCAAATTGTTCTGCATCTTTAACTGCCTTCTGTATTTCGTTTTCAGGCAGGTTAGTGCTGGCAGTTATTGTTATCTTCTGCTCATTTCCGGTTCCAAGGTCTTTTGCAGATACATGAGCAATACCATTTGCGTCAATATCAAATGTTACTTCAATTTGAGGAATCCCCCTTGGAGCTGGTGGTATTCCGGTTAACTGGAACCGTCCGAGTGTCTTGTTGTATTGTGCCATTTCTCTCTCTCCCTGAAGCACGTGTACCTCAACACTAGTCTGACCATCAGCTGCAGTAGAGAATATCTGGCTCTTCTTTGAAGGTATGGTAGTATTTCTCTCAATAAGTTTGGTAAATACACCCCCAAGGGTTTCTATACCAAGTGAAAGCGGTGTTACATCAAGTAGTAACAGGTCTTTAACCTCTCCGGATAGAACACCAGCTTGAATTGCTGCACCAATAGCTACACATTCATCCGGATTAATACCCTTATATGGTTCCTTACCTGTAATTCTCTTTACTGCATCCTGAACTGCAGGAATTCTTGTTGATCCTCCAACCAAAAGAACCTTGTCTATCTTATCAGCTGTTAGTCCTGCATCCTTTAGAGCCTGCGTTGTTGGTCCCATTGTTGATTCAACAAGATCTGCTGTCAATTCGTCAAATTTTGCCCTGATAAGATTAACATCCAAGTGCTTAGGGCCATTTGCATCAGCAGTTATAAACGGAAGGTTAATATTAGTTGTGGTAACACCTGAAAGCTCGATCTTGGCTTTCTCTGCTGCCTCCTTCAATCTCTGCATTGCCATCTTATCATTTTTTAAATCTATACCATTTTCTTTCTTAAATGAATCTACTAAATAGTCAATAATCCTTTGATCAAAATCGTCTCCACCCAGTTTATTATTACCGCTTGTCGCTAAAACCTCGAAAACCCCGTCTCCGATTTCAAGTATGGATACGTCAAAGGTTCCTCCACCTAAATCGTATACCATAATCTTCTGTTCTGTCTCTTTATCCAGACCATATGCGAGTGCGGCAGCAGTAGGTTCATTGATTATTCTGAGAACTTCCAAACCTGCAATTCTACCTGCATCTTTTGTTGCTTGTCTCTGTGAGTCACTGAAGTATGCAGGAACAGTTATAACAGCTTGAGTTATCTTCTCTCCCAGGTAGCCTTCAGCATCCTGTTTGATTTTCTGGAGTATCATTGCTGATATTTCCTGAGGAGTATACTCTTTATCATCTATTTTTACCTTCCGGCTGGAACCCATATCTCTTTTTATTGAAATTATAGTCCTCTCCGGATTGGTAATTGCCTGTCTTTTTGCAACCTGCCCAACAAGTCTTTCTCCTGTTTTGGAGAATGCTACTACTGAAGGAGTTGTGCGATTACCTTCGACATTTGCAATTACTACCGGCTCGCCTCCTTCCATAACAGCAACACAAGAGTTAGTTGTACCTAAGTCAATACCTATAACCTTTCCCATTTCAAAAATGCCTCCTCGTATATTGATTAAATGATATGATAATGTAGATTTATTTACTTTGATACTAATCAGTTCGCTACTTTTACCATACTATGCCTTATTACCTTATTGCCAAGTTTATAGCCTTTTCTAAATTCCTCTATTATTTCATTATTCCCATAATTGGAATCGTCAACGTGCATAACTGCCTCATGAAATTCAGGGCTAAACTTCTGTCCTACTGCTTCTATTTCAACAATGGAGTAAGACTTAAGTAAATCCTTAAACTGTCTTAGTATCATTTCCACTCCCTCGACAATTTTTCCCTGATCTTCACCCTTACACGACTGTAAAGCCTTTTCCAAGTTATCAATTATTGGTAAAACATCAGAAATTATATCAATTAATGCACTATTATACAATACATCTTTTTCTTTAACCGTTCTTTTTTTATAATTATCAAATTCTGCAAGATTCCTCTGAAGCAATTCAACATAATCATCAGCTTCTTTTGTCTTTTGTTCCAGCTTAGCTTTTAACTCTAATACTTCATCTTCACTTATATTTCTTTCCTGATTCAAATCACCACCTGATACATTTTCTGTCTTGTTTGCTGTACTATTTTTCTTCATTTCTTCTATCACATCCCTTTATCTTTATTACGCGATAGTATTTACTATCTGACGTTTTATTCCAAAAGTATATTGACTTAGTTATTCTTCGCTGATCTTCTTTAGTACGTTTGTTATTTCTTTTCTTAAATATTCAACACATGCAATTACCTTAGCATAATTCATTCTGGTTGGACCTATTACACCAATACTGCCAATAAGCTTATCACCATGCCAATATGATGTGGTAATCAAACTGCAGCCCTTAATTTCATTGAAACGGTTTTCAGAACCTATTGTTATATTAACCCTTTCATCATTTATGGATCCTATCAAATCTACTAAAAAATCTTTCTCATCCAATATATCTAAAAATTCCTTGGCCTTATTAATATCACAGAATTCAGGAAAATTGAATATATTTGAAGTTCCTCCAAGGTATACTTCTGACGACTCGGATGAATATAAACTTTCCATTAAAGTATGCAAAATAGGTATTAACATGTCTTTTTCGACACAATTTGCGTTTTCAATTTGCTGCAGAACTCCTTGATTAATGTTTACCAACGGAAACCCTTCAAATCTTTCATTTAATATGTTTGATACATAAAATAGGAAATCCGAACTATATTCCTTGTTCGCTTTAATTACCATGTTTCTTACTGAACCGTTATCAGTAACAAGAACAATTAATACTTTTGACTTATCAATCGGAACTAACTGCAAATGTTTTATCTTGCTTTTATTTAGCTTAGGAGTTACGGCTACCGAAGTATATTGTGTAAACTGAGAAATAACGTTTGAAACCTGTCTAACCAGATGAGATATTTCTTTCAGTGTTGAAACCAGTCTTTCGTTAATACTGCTGGCTTCCTCCTGAGATAAAGTTTGACATTTCATTATCTTATCTACGTATTCCCTATAGCCAAAATCAGAAGGCACTCTGCCTGCTGAAGTATGAGGCTGCTGCAGCAAACCCATCTCTTCCAGATCGGCCATATCATTTCTGATTGTTGCCGGACTCATACCTAAGTTATATTTCTTCGCAACCGTCCTTGAACCTACCGGTTCTCCTGTCAATACAAAATCCTCGACGATTGCCTGAAGAATCTTCTTCTTTCTATCATCTAGGATCATATCTTCACCCCTTTGTTAGCACTCTTCATTGCCGAGTGCTAAATTCTATAAAAAAAATACCATTACAATACTAATTTGTCAAGAGGTTGACGCAAAAAATCTAGGTGGGCTTCTTTTTCTATATAAATTCCACCATAACAAGGTTTGCCAAGTCTAATCCTTTTGAAGTTAATTGTATCCTGCCTGATGTGTTATCAATAAGTCCCTGCTCTTGAAGCTTGCTTATCTGGCCTGTATAAATATCTTCTATCTTACACCCAAACCTCTCGAGGAATTCATCCTTTCCTATCCCATCTTTCAGTCTAAATCCTAATATCATGAATTCTGCCATTCTTTCTCCCAGGCTGATTTCATAATAATCATCCCTTGGAAGTTTGCCGCTTCTAATCTGGTTTATATACCTTTCAAGCGAAGGCTCGTTAGAAAACCGTTTATGTTGAAAATATGAATGTGCTCCTGCACCAATACCGATATATGGCTCACATTTCCAGTAAACCAAGTTATGCCTGCACTCATATCCCGGCAGGCAAAAATTTGAAATCTCATACTGCCTGTACCCCTTTGATTCTAACATGGAAACAGCTAGGTGATACATCTCTCTTTCTTCCTCTTCAGAGGGCAGCTCAAATCTCACCTCTAACTTCTCACCTCTAACCTCTAAAACGTAAGTTTCATAAAAAGGAGTATTTTCCTCAATCTTAAGGGAATAGCATGAAACATGTTCGGGCTTGAGCGCTAAAACTTCATGTAAGGTTTTTTTCCACTGGTCAAATGTTTGACCGGGTAAACCAAAAATGAGATCGATGTTTATATTTCTAAAACCTGCTAGACGAGCCAGTTGATAATTCTCCAGAAATTCACCGTAATTATGAATTCTACCTATATAATCAAGTAGTTTGTCCTGATATGCCTGAAGCCCCATACTAAGCCTGTTTACACCTGCCTCCTTATATGTCCGGAGTTTCTCTTCACTCAGGGTTCCTGGATTTGTCTCCAGACTGATTTCAATCTCACTCCGTAAGCTCAGAAGCTTTTTACACTCATTTAATATTCCCGGTATATATTCTTGATTAATATATGAAGGGGTACCTCCACCTATAAAAATTGTCTTAATACTAAATTCCTTACATTGTTCAGATATAATTCCAATTTCCCGTTTGAGACATTCAACGTATTCTGATATTTTACTTTCCTGCCCCTGGTATGATGTAAAATCACAATATTTACACTTCTTTTTGCAAAATGGAACATGAATATAGAGTCCCAGACCGTTATTCAGCCCCTACACCTCCAAACTATTTTTTCGGGGCAAGTGGGGACGGTTCTTGCTTGCTAGGTGCCTAGCAAGCAAGAACCGTCCCCACTTGCCCCCTTGACTATTCATTATTCGTTAAAGTTAGACTGAATTAATCCAATCAATTCTTCAACTGCCTTTACTTCATCATCACCATCTGCCCCAATTGTTATTGAAGTGCCGTTACCTATTCCCAAAGATAATATCCCCATAATGCTTTTTCCATTTACCTTCTTTTCATCTTTGGCTACCCAAATACTTGATGTAAATTTTCCGGCTGTCTGAACAAATAACGCTCCCATCCTTGCTTGCAATCCACTAGGATTGGATATTTCGACGTTTTTTTCTATCATTTGTGCTCCTCCTTAAGTTTGTGCAATTCTTCTGCTATTTGGTCAATTTTTTTTAGTCTATGATTTACTCCTGATTTTCCGATAGAAGGATCAAGCATTAATCCTAACTCTTTCAAACTGGAATCGGGGTATTCCAATCTCAAATAAGCAATCTCACTCAAAGACTTTGAAAGTTTATCAAGTTCACTAATCTCTTTTAAATATTTAATGCTATTAATGTGCCTTAATGATGCATCAACTACCTTTGAAAGATTAGCCGTCTCACAATTTACTATCCTATTAACACTATTTCTCATTTCCTTAAGTATCCTTATATTTTCCAAATCCAATAAGGCTTTATGGGCACCTATAATATTCAAGAAATCGCAAATCTGATCTGCTTCCTTTATGTACACGATATAATTATTTTTTCTTTTGGTTGCCTTTGCATTTATTTGAAATCTATTTAGTAAATTCTTAATATCTTGAGCAAGATGGTAATCTTTAGTAACTATCTCTACATGGTAACAGTTATTGGGATTGGTGATTGAACCTGCGCCTAAGAAAAAACCCCTCAAATATGCCTTTTTGCAGCACTGACTTTTTACTTGATCTCTATTGTTTAATAGGTTAACCAATCCCGCTTTATCAGATGCAGATTCAAAACTACTGCAAGTATTTATATTTAAGGAGACTATAAAAATATTATGATCTTTTAGCTTTTTACTCTTTCTAATGACCACCCGTGGTTGAACGTTAAAAGCATCCTTAATTAATGAGTACATCCTTTTTGCTACGTTTACATTCTCAGTTGTCAGTTTTAATATGCTTGTACAGTTATTCTCCTCAAATACTACTCCATTTACTTTAAACATAGCAATTAATTCAGAAAACATACAACATTTGTGTTCGGATATTACCCTGCACAAATCAGATTTCATTGTATTTGAAAATGACATGGTGGTCTCACCCCAGTGAAAAATATAACATATAACAGCTTATTTTTCCAGTACTTCTTCCACATAACTTCTAAGCACTTCAGCAACTCCCCAAGCTTGTGAACAAGCACCCCTAGGAATTAACGGCTCATCTCCATCAAATATTTCAGAAATAGAGCCCATACAAGCATCATAAATATGGTCTTTAAATGGTTCCAAAAGCCTTTTGGCAACAACCTTGCTTTTTTCTGAGTAATCTTCTACCCTTCTGTATGCTGTTATAAATGGTCCAATAAGCCAGCTCCATACTGCACCCTGGTGGTATGCGCCGTCTCTGCTTAACTGGTCTCCGATATAAATACCTTTATATTCAGCTTCCTCCGGACTTAGACTTCTTAATCCATAAGACGTATATAACTGCTCCCATACTTTGCCGACAACCTTCTTGGCCTTGTCACTATCCAAAACAGGAAACGATAAACTAACGGCAAATATCTGATTTGGCCGTATTCTATCATCCGGACCTAATCTACTGACAACATCATATAAGCATGATCTGTCTTTATTCCAGAATATCTTGTTAAAGGATTTTTTTACTATATCTGCTGCATCGCTATAAACCTTGGTATTAAGATTTAATTTTTCTGAAATATGCTCCATTACCTTAAGTGCATTATACCAAAGTGCATTTACTTCAACCGCCTTACCATGTCTTGGAGTTACTACCCAGTCTCCAACTTTGGCATCCATCCAGGTTAGCTGCAGCCCGCCTTCTCCGGCTGTAATCAGTCCATCTGAATCCATTCGTATAGAAAACTTTGTACCTTCGACGTACTTTTCAATAATCTGCTTCAGTGAAGTATATATGTATTCTTTTACAAAGTCATAATCATCTGTATATGCCAGGTATTTAAAAACTGCTTCAAAATACCACAACGGAGCATCAACAGTATTGTACACAGGCTCTTGTCCCTCATCAGGAAACATGTTTGGAATCAAGCCGTCCATGATATACTTGGAAAACGTAAGTAAAATTTCTCTGGCATCATCAAAGCGTTTTGTTACTAGAGTTAATCCCGGTAAAGCTATCATTGTATCTCTTCCCCAATCAGTAAACCAGGGATAGCCAGCTAATATACTTTTAGCATCAGTTGACCTTCTATGAACAATAAAGCTGTCTGCGGCAACTACAAGTGTATTTATGAATTCATTGCGATAACCTGCCTTCTCTATTAATTCACTGATTCTGTCCTGCTCTTTTTCAATAAGTTCCAAACCGTTGATATTTTCTATTTCGTCAGTTGATGCTGCTAAAGTAACAAATTTGGTTTCATGCGGCTTTAGCTTTATCTCGAAGTAACCGGGAATATAGTGGTCTTCAACCGATTTCAAACCTCTTTCCTTCTCTATTGCGTATTCCATGTTGTTAAACCATGCGTTATCAATACCGGTAAAATTGCCATCTGAAATTTTTATCTTAATATTTACATCATGTTTGTTGGGTTTAATTACTAAGCCTGAACTATTATTCTTCTTTTCAAAACTCATTTTCTGTTTTGAAGAATCTCCATGATAATCTCTGAAATTAACAATAGGAGTAATCTTAAAATTCATTGCACTACTGCCATTAAAAATCTTATAAAGAACAACTACAGAATTTCTTCCATATATCATGAATATTTTCTTCTCAATATATACATCCTTAATGCTGAAAAGAAATGTCGGAAAAGGATCTAAAATAAATCTCTGGAGATGTAAATAGCCATTAGATATATAACCGGGTGTTTGATTTGTGTAAAGCTGGTACTGTGTATCTCTCAATTCTATAGTTTCATCAAGCTTTGACAAGATTAAGTGCCTGCGAATAGGAGGGTTTAATGATGCTATCAGCAGTCCATGATATCTTCTTGTATTCGCCCCGATAATTGTAGATGACGCAAAACCACCTATACCGTTTGAAACTACCCATTCCCTTTGAATTCCTTGCTCAAAATTTCTCCAGTAAGACTTACCGAATTCCATTTTTATCTCTCCTTTTGTAATTACACACAACCTTCACCTTGAAGCAATTTTTTTAATCCTATCTCTATTATAAAGATATTGAATCATCTTTTTCTTGCTTTTTAAAATAATTTCTTCATTAACTAGTTTTAAAATTGTAACTGCCAGTTTTTGAGGATCGTGTCTAATGAATCCCTTCTCAACGTCAATTAGATCTGCTTTAATTACCTTCATACCCTTTTTTTGTAATTTATATTCTTCAATAGATACACTTTCAGCGCCATCTAAAATATATTTCTTTTTTAAACTACTCCGAATTTTACTTCTATTAACAATACAATAATCTATGCACCCTGTACCACCATGGTCTTCAATAGCTTTTATGTGGTCATATGCTGAATAATTATCAGTCTCTCCTTTTTGGGTCATGATATTACATACATAAATTTTAAGTGCATGGCTTTCCCTGATAATGTCACATATACCTTTAACCAACAGGTTGGGTATTATGCTTGTATACAGACTGCCTGGTCCAAGGATAATTACATCAGCTTCCCGGATTGTCTGTATAACTTCAGGCAATGCTTGAGCCTCTGGAGGCTCAATAAATACATTATTTATCCTTTTATTCCTCAACTTACTTTCAACTGCAATATTGCATTCTCCAAAAACTTGACTTTTGTCTTCAAGTTCGGCATAAAGTCTGATATCATCAACCGTAACAGGCAAAACATCTCCGGTCACTGCCAGAACATCACTCATCTTCTTTACGGCTTCTTCAAAACTACCACAAACTCCTGTCATTGCAGCCAGAAAAAGATTTCCAAAATTCTGGCCCTTAAGCATACCCTCTTGAAATCTATATTGCAGCAGCTTCTCAAGAATTGGTTCTGTTCTGGCTAAAGCAAGAATACAATTCCGGATGTCTCCAGGAGGGAGCATCCCCAAATCTTCCCTGAGGATGCCCGAACCTCCTCCATCGTCTGAAACTGTAACCACTGCCGTTAAGTTTGACGTAAATATCTTCAATCCCCTCAGCATGGTAGAAAGACCTGTACCTCCACCAATTGCAACAATCTTAGGACCTTTCTCCAGGTATCTCTTTTCAATAGGTCTAAGCCACTCAAAAAAGCCCATTCAGAGGCAGCCTCCTTATTTATTACTTAGGAATAATAAAACAATACAAAAAAAATCTCTCTTTAAAATCGTGTTTTATTATTTCATCATTCCTTATCTTTTTCAATATCCCTATGTTCAACTATTATCCTATGCCCTTTTTTCCCCAGGAGCTTGCTTAATTGCTCTGCAATAGTTACAGACCTGTGCTTTCCTCCCGTGCACCCAACAGAAATAACCAATTGGCACTTACCTTCTTTAATATAGTTTGGTATTAGAAATTCCAACATGTCAAAAGATTTATTTATAAACTCCGTAGTTTCATCCCATTGTAATACATAATCCTCAACTAATTTATCTTTACCTGTAAGTTTTTTAAGAGTTTCAACGTAAAAGGGATTGGGAATGAATCTTACATCAAACACTAAATCCGAATCGGTTGGAATTCCATACTTAAATCCAAATGACATTACCTCAATAATTACCCCTTCATAGTTCTTTCCCTCAAGAAAAATACTTGTTATTTGCTCTCTTAGCTGTCTAGTTGTCAGGTTAGACGTATCTATAATGTAGTTTGCCCTATTTCTAATATTTTCCAGTATTTCCCTTTCCTTTTCAATACCGGTTATAATTCTTCCCTCCGGAGATAATGGGTGGATTCTTCTCGTCTCCTTGAACCTTTTTACCAGTACTTCATCTAATGCTTCCAGATATAAAATCTCATATGTAAATCCTTGTTCTTTAATTGCCGACAGGATATATAAAAGGTCATTAAATAATTTTCCGCCTCTAATATCAATAACCAGAGCAACGTTTTCTATCTTATTATTTGTTTGACTACAAAGCTCTGTGAATTTCGGCAATAATGCAGGCGGCATATTGTCCACGCAAAAGAATCCAAGGTCTTCCAGTATCTTAATAGTCTGACTCTTCCCTGCACCAGATAAGCCTGTTATTATGATGAATCTCATACATATCCTCCCGTAACTTACCCTCAGTCTTCCCCAACAATCCTAACTTCAGTTTCTAACTCAACACCAGATTTATCCCTGACCTTTTGCTTAATACATTGTATCATGTCAATGATATCTTTTGCAGTCGCACCTCCCTTGTTTATAATAAAACCAGTATGCTTTTCGGAAACTTGTGCCCCCCCAATTGTAAATCCTCTTAATCCTGCATCCTGAATCAACTTTCCAGTAAAATGACCCTCAGGGCGTTTAAAGATACTTCCTGCACTTGGGAAGGAAAGAGGCTGCTTCTCGGTACGCTGTGCATTCAGTATTTGCATCTTTTTATTAATTTGTTCTCTATCACATTTCACGAGTTTTAATCTGGCTCTGAGAACAATATAGCTTCCATTATTAAAATAACTCTTTCTGTATCCAAAATCATGCTTTTCCATTTCTAGAATTTTAATTTGTCCTTCTAGGTCTATGTATTCGGTCTCCAGTAATACATCACTGATCTGTCCTCCATAAGCTCCGGCATTCATCACTATGGCTCCTCCCAGAGTCCCGGGTATTCCACTGGCAAACTCAAGCCCTGACAATCCGTTTCTCATGGCAACATTGGATAACTTCGAGAGTAATATACCTGTTTCTGCTTCTATTATATCATCATTAACCGATATGTTATTAAAATTATCTAAAATCTTGATTACAATTGCACGTATGCCTTTGTCTTTGACAAGAAGATTTGAACCATTACCCATAATAAAAAACGGATATTTGTTTTCTTTGATGCAGCTAAGTAATGTTCTTATTTCCTCTACTGTTTCAGGGATTACCATTATGTCGGCCGGGCCGCCAACTCTAAATGACGTGTGTTTGCTCATAGGCTCATTTTTAAATATTTTTTTTATACATAACTTCTTCTTTAAGTCTTCCATTACCTCATCTCTATCCATTCCGGCACCACCGTTTTTTAAATTCTACTTTCTTAAAATATCAAAAAAAGCATGACTATAACTATATTCCATGCATGACTGCTCATATTCTCTAAATAATTTATTCCCGGTTTCTCCTATTATTAATGAAATTTAATATTTTCCCCTTAGAAGTATTTAATATTAGTTCTTCCGGCAGTTGAACATCATCAACTATTTGTTTAACTACATCAAATTCTCCTAACTCAAAACTAATATGAGCATCACTGGAACACACTGCCATGGTATTGTATTCCTTAGCTTTTCTAGCGAATTCTATTGTATACAAGTCTGAACCTATTCTGACCATAGATGATCTATTATTCAACTCTATTAATTTCCCATACTCCTTAGCTGCAGCTACAACCTCATCTATATCGACAAGAAAATTAGGATCATCAGGATGTCCAAGAATATCAACAAATGGATTCTTTAAGGCATTAATAGCAGCAACAGTATTTTCCTTGACTGAACCTGATTGAAAGCATGGGTAATGAAATGATGCAATTATTATATCCAGTCTTTCAAGAACATCATTTGGCATATCAATGTTACCGTCAAGATCCATTATATTGGCTTCTACACCTTTAAGAATTGTAACTCCATTTATCTCTTCAGGTACTACCCTTAAGTTCCAAAAATGCCACAAATGTGGTGCACCGGGCATCTCAATACCATGGTCAGTAACAGCAATTAATTCAATACCTTTATCTTTTGCTGCACGAGCATATTCCTCAATAGTACTATAAGCATGACCACTCGCAACCGTATGGCAATGCATATCAGCTATAAAATTCAACGTTGAATCCCCCTCAATTCATGTTAATGTCTAGCTAACTTATCTTTAAGTGTAATAATCCTTTCTATAGGAGTTGGATCTTTTCCGTTAGCAACTGACAAGTATAAGCTTACATAATCTCCTATAAATACCAGTGATAACATTCTCTCAAGAGCATTATCTCCCTCGGAGTTGACCTCAACTATTTCACTTACCTTGCCTCTTAGAATCTCAGATGTAATATTCATTCTTAATTTATTTCTTGAAAAGTCTTCCTTATCCTTTAACAATATAATTAGCATTTTGCCAATTATATCAGCCGGATATTCAGAGCCGACAATCTCATTGTGGTTAAGCTCAGGAAATGTATTATTATATGCTATCGTCTTTGCATTTTCACAAATTTGTGTTTTCCATCTCTGGGCTATTACTTCAGTAGTTCCAGTTGAACCATATATTATTGGAAGCTTACCGACAAGTTTTTGCGCTATCTGCTTTGCCTGGTTATATCGCATGGAAGCTTCCGGTTTCAATCGGTCTCTTAATCTCTTCAGATGACCAACAGAAGTACTGATTTCGGTTGTCATATCATTTATTAGGCCTAACCTGATAAATATAGAAAGAAGAAATATTAGTGAGTAACCGATAGCGGCGCGTGGGGAAAGACCCTTTGGCATAATAATTAAGCCATTGTTGTCCTCCAGCGCCATTTTGCCCAAAGTACCTCCTGTAGTCACTGCAATAATCCCGGCACCTTTTTCTTTGGCCTCACGATAAGAACTTAAGGTCTCTTCAGTCTCTCCTGAATAACTTGAAGCAATTATAAGTGTGTTTTGGTTAACGTATCCCGGCACAGAATAATCTCTATTAACTAATATTGGTACTTTGCATACATTACTCAATAACACTCTAATCAAGTCCCCTGCAATTGCAGACCCACCAACTCCTGATATTATAACATAAGATAATTCATTTTCAAACCTATTAAATTTTATATTTTCTGCCAAGCTAAGCGCCTCTTCCATCTGTTCGGGAAGCTTATAAACTATTTGAAACATATTATCTTTATCCAATTTCTTAATGTATTCCAGATTATCAATGGCAAAAATTTGTTGGTTACGAGCATCTCTAAACATATCTGTATGGTTCAATGGCATATTAATCAACCTCCAAATGTTTTTTAAGTAATGTAGTAATAAATACTGATTACTCTTTCATTAATTTATGCCATTTTGTATTGTATTATGTAATTTAAGGTAACATTTGAGATTTAAAAATCACCTGGTAAAGGAAAAGGACCGGTCAAATAACTATTGAACCAGTCCTTTGCTCTTCATATCAATTTGCATCTAATCCATGGATTTTAACCTTTCATTTAACTCTCTTGCTGTATTATACCCAAGTTTTTTTTGCCTGTTATTAATTGCAGCTGCCTCAATAATAATTGCAAGATTTCTTCCTGGTGCAACCGGAATATTTAATATTGGAATCTTCATGCCCAGTATGATTGTAAATTCTTCATCAATTCCAAGTCTATCATACTCTTTGTTGTTATCCCACTTTTCCAGGTTAATTACCAGGTCAATCCGGTCAACAGACATAATTGCAGCTATTCCAAACAGGTTCTTTACATCAATGATGCCAATACCTCTAATTTCAATTAAGTGTCTTATCATCTCCGGAGCATAACCAATTAAAGTTTTATCCGACACCATTTTTATCTCAACCGCATCATCAGCTACCAATCTATGTCCACGCTTAACCAGCTCCAAAGCCGTTTCGCTTTTACCTGACCCACTTTCACCCGTCATTAGTATTCCCTCACCATATACATCAACCAAGTCTCCATGTATAGTGATTCTAGGTGCCAGTTGTAAGTTAAGATAGTTATTAAGATTGCTTATAAACCTGGAAGTAACCTCTTTTGTTCTTAAAACCGGAACTCCATATTTCTTTGCCACATCAAGCATCTCTTTAAAAGCCGGTAGATCCCTTGTAATTATTACACAGGGAAACCGGCATTGGTAAAATTTATCTAAACACTCCCTGCGTTCTTTGCTTGATAAAGACTCTAAAAAAGCTGATTCAGCTTTCCCAATAATCTGTACCCTATCTTCACCAAAATAATCATAAAAACCTTTCAAGGCAAGTCCGGGTCTATTTAATTCAGGTACAATAACACTGATATCTTCCAATATTCTGGTTCCATATATAACTTCCAATTCAAGTTCTTGAGCTACCAGGTTAAGCCTCACACTATACATTATCAGCTTATTCATTACCTTTTCACCCCATGGCCAACCCCTGTACTTCCAAAACCGCCTTTTCTATCCGTATCCTCCAATTGTTCACTAATGATCCAATTCACCTGGTACACCGGCATAAGCACAAATTGCGCAATTCTATCTCCTGGGTTTATTACCTGCGGCTGGTCACTTAGATTTACTAACGCTACCTTTAATTCATCTATATAATCTGAATCTATCAAACCTACGCCATTGCTTAGTGATATTCCCCTTTTTGATGCCAAGCCTGATCTGGCAAATATTAATCCGGCTACATCAGTCTCTTGCATTTGTATAGCAATTCCAGTGCTAACCAAACTTCTTTGTCCCGGCTGAATGACAAGAGGTTCCTCAAGACATGCATGTAAATCCATTCCGGCCGAACCCGGTGTAGCATAAGAAGGTAAACCATACTCATAAACCTTTGGGTTAAGAATTTTTACTTTTATACCTTTCCGGTTATTTCTCCGATTCACAAAAATTCGTCCTTTCCAGTTAGACTTTATTTCAATCAAATTGGCTCAAATGCTTTGACAAGTTCATTTATAAACCTATTATATTTTTTAGCTTCTTCACTGCTCCGAAACTGCGTAATCCTTATTCCATAATCCCTTCTTCCTTCAGTGGATTCACTCACCCTGACAATCTCTCCTATAAAATTACATACTGTTGACGGATAGGATATCAATAACTTTACTTTAACTGCTTCACCTTTACTGTAAGGTATCTTTGTAGAAAGCAGCATACCGGTTTTGCTTAAATTTACAACTGAAGCTAAATTATTTTCATCAGTAAAAGCAATAAATCTAATGTTAATTCTCTTGTCTCCTCTAATATTTACATATTGTTCTATTTCCGTTATGGGAGTTAATATTAAATTTAGGGAATCTGCCTGAAGTTCGCTGCCTGATATCATAGCCTTAAAATTATATTCAGACTGTTCTCTATCAATCCTGCATTTGACTATGTCATCAGTTAATAAACCTGTCCTCTCAAGGTCTCGAGAAATTACCAGGTATATCTTATCCCCTTCAATCTTACGAATTAGACAATAAAGAACTTGCTGATCCGGAGAATATTCCATAATAAGATACTCATTAACGAAATTTTCTAGATTAATCATTGCTACCCCCAGAAAAATGATTGGCTCTTAGCTGTTGGCTAATGGCGGATAGCCATTCTCCAGCAGCCTTCTATCTAGACTCTTATACTAATTATATTGATATATTATCAATAATTCAAGCCAAATGTTTAGACGTAAAAGGGGCGGTTTGATACGCNNGCGTATCAAACCGCCCCTTTTACGTTATTTAGAAGTCTCCATATCTTTTTCCATTTCCATTAGATTATCCAAAGCCAGCTTACCCTTGAGCTTGATTAAAGGAGGGTTCTTCTGTTTAACTACTTTCTCCAGTTCTTGTATGGAAAAATCGACTTTATTAATAGCATCCTGCTTCTCTTCACTGGCAGTGGTTCTTATTGTCTGGAATAGATTCTTGGCGGTATTACTATTCTCATTTACATTATTCCACTCAAGCAGATCTGAATAATAAATTGTGTTCCTTAAATAATGCTTTAACCTCTTTAGGTCCGGTGGTACTTTTGAATCATATATTGTCCAGAAGTTAGACAAATGAAGATTTAAGTTATTAGCCGCAAGCAAGGCTCCCGTTCTATTCTTGGAACCAATTTGATTAGTAAGTTCATTTAAAGTATTACTAAAGCCATCAATATTGTTCTTAGGTACTCCATCTTTGGCAGCCTGAGATACATAGTCATTCCACTGGGTATGAATCTTTTCTACATCCTTTAACGCTTGTTCCCAGTTTACTTCTGGTTTAGGTTCAAGCAAAGCTTTCTGTTCAGGCTGTGTTCCCTGCTGCTGTCCGCCGCCCTGTTGTTGGCCGCCTTGCTGCCCTCCCGCCTGCTGTTGACCGTCTTGCTTCCCATCTTGTTGACCACCTTGTTGTTGTTCCTTGGCAGGTTGGTTAGGTACTCCACTTAGCATTCCTATCATTGCTTCTACGTTTCCTTCAATCTCTTTAAGCTTGTCCGGCTTCTTTTTATTCTCTTCACCCGCCTGCTGTTTAGGTTGTTGCTGCTGATTTGATCCGGAGCAGCCATAAAAGAGCAGTGCAAATGCTATCATACATAAAAAAAATAATATATTACTTCTTTTTACATTGAACATAGCTTATCACCCTATTTTATTATTTCCAGCAAAATATAAACAATACTATATAAAATTTATTCAATAGTAAGTTTATTATAAGATTGCGTTGGAATAATATGAATCCAGGTCTGTCCATTGTTAAGCATTATTTCATTACCGTTTTTATCTCTGTATATAGACTTCGCAGTTTCACTGCTTTTTTCCCAGGTAATTTTAATTGCTTTTCCATTGGTTATTAAATAACCTTTTCCGGAACCAACCGTATTCATTTGCTGTCTGCCTTTACGTTGTCCATCATTTAATATATAGTTCTTAACTGCAGTTATAATGATATTCCTGGCCGTATACTGTATCCCGCTAATTGAATCGGTATGTGGTTTTGTGCCCAGGAATTGTTTATATACCTTATTAGTCTCATCGTATTCATAATTTGTAGATACCCGCAAACCAGTATACGGTATCTTAACATTAAATGCTTTAATACCTTCGTCTAACCCAATTTCACTGGGACTATATTTAAATACGCTGACTTCTGTTGTATCCCTATATTTCTTTTTAGCCATCATTTTCTTGATATTTTCCATGCTGGTAAATGCATTCTGCCAATCGCCGCGTTTCTTGGGGTTCCGCCAATATATATTATCGTATAAACAATTAATATTATTGACATGTAATTTTTTTATTGCCACTTGAGCCAATGGACTCCACCCAAAGTGTACATACACTGGATCGTGCTCCATTGCATAATGAATAAAATAATGTCTAGAGCTTCTCACCGGCCCGATATTTTCCGGGTTTATTCCCTTGAACAGAGCCATCATTCTCGTTTCTCCGCCTTCTGCTATCATCTCATATACTATGTAAGCCTTATCCAATCCGGCATGTCTGGTCTTCGCTATTCCTTCATTATCTATCATTACAGCTACCGGTCTTTCGGTTGTCTGAGAAATTGTCAATCCGTCTTGCTGTGCATTTTGATCAGGTATAGCATTAGTTTGTGTTTGTAACTGAGATTGCGTTTGGTCTTGTTGGTTCATTGTTGTATTGCTTTTCTTATCACCGCAACCAATTAGAAATGCTGATGATAACAACAGAATTGATGTTACTAAAAGAAGTTTTTTCATATGTATACCTCCCGATTTTTGTTTATTTCAAGAATGGTAACAAATTATAATTGCTGACCAGTTGGAACAGCATTAACATTATGAGAACTCCAACAAAAGCTCCAATAATTACTTCTAAAATACTATGTATTTTTGCTTCTACTCTACTCTGAACTACGAGAAGACTCAATACTAAAGAAAGTGTAAAAATTTTTATATCCTGAGTTAATATCCAAACAGCTGTCAAGATTGAAAAGGCCAATGCTGAATGGCCGCTTGGCATACCTCCCTGCAATGGAGTTCCGGTTTTAAAATAAGCCTTTAAAATGAGAATTATTATTAAAGTAATTAGAACACCAATAAACACAATATGTATAGGACTATTGTTTAACTTATTCATGATACTGGTAGCTGCCGGCTCAATTTTATCAAAGAAAATTAAATATCCGATTACTACAGCGTTAAATGCTGTTACAAGTACGGCCCCTGCTGCCACATCCTTAACTATCTTGGCCCTTGGATGGAATTCATCAACAATGATGTCGACAACTTCCTCAATAGCTGTATTTATTAACTCGGCAAAAATAACCATGCTAATGGTCAAAAACAGTACCAGTAACTCAGCCCTCTGTAAATCATAAAATAAACTTAAAATGAGAATTAATATAGCTGCAAGGCAGTGAATTCTCATATTTCTTTGTGTTCTTACCGCATATATAATCCCATTTATTGCATTATTAAAGCTGTCAATCATATTCCCATTCTTTATCATCTGCTTTTACCACCTTATATGTTAGTTTACAGTAAACTGTAAACTGAAAATGGCTAACAGCCATTTTCTTCTCTGGTCAACCCGATAATTTTTAATATTTCCTCTTCCTTTGCCCGCATTTCCAGACGCTCTTTTTCCTTTATATGATCATATCCTAACAGGTGTAATATCCCGTGAACAGCAAGGAAACCTATCTCCCGTTCAAAGGTATGACCATACTCCTCTGCTTGTTCATATGCCTTTTCTAAAGAAATAACTATGTCACCAAGAAGAATTTCAAATTTTTCTTCGTAGTTTTCACTTTTAATTATTTTCCCGAGAGTTTTTCTATCATACATGGGAAATGACAAAACATCAGTGGGGGTATTCTTACCTCTATGCTGACTGTTCAATTTTTTAATACTACTGTTATTAACCAAAACAACACTCAATTCACAATTGTACGGCATTTTTTCACTTTCAAGAGTTGTTAAAAGAGTTCTTTCTATTAGGGGTTTAAGACTATCCATTACTTTAAACTTTTTCTGCCTGTTTTGAACCAGTATTCTCACAACTTTCTCCTTCCTCTGATTGCTCTTCATCCGCTAATAATAAATCAAGTGGATCAACCACCTTGAAATTTTCTTTTTCCAAATCATCTGATTTAATTTCCGGATACTCTTCCCGTCCATGGAAGCATCCGCTTAATACCTTCATAAATGCTCTTGCAATAGTGTCAAGATCCTTTAAAGTCAGATCACAAAGATCAAGCTGACCATCTTCCAATTTATCCTTAATTATCTTTCTTACTAAACCTTCTATCTTCCCCTCCGATTTATCCGGCATGGACCGTACCGCTGCCTCTACGGAATCTGCCAGCATAACGACAGCAGACTCTTTTGTTGTCGGCCTGGGGCCTTCATATCTGAAGCTCTCCTGCTTGGTTTGGTTTTCAAGACGTTCTGATTGCTTGGCCTTATAGAAGAAGTAAGCAACCAGCGTTGTTCCGTGATGCTGCATTATAATATCCCTAATGGCCAACGGTATACCATACTGGGCAGCCAGCTCTACTCCGTCACGTGTATGGGATGTTATCACCAGCGTACTCAGGTTGGGTGTCATTCTTTCATGAGGGTTATCCATGTATTGATTTTCCTTAAAGAAATACGGTCTCTTAAGCTTCCCGACATCATGAAAATATGCTGCAACACGTGCTAGCAAATCATTACCGCCGATTGCTTCTGTAGCTACCTCAGCAAGATTACCCACCAGCAGACTATGATGGTATGTTCCCGGTGCTTCAAGTAAAAGTCTCTTGATTAATGGTTGATTGGGGTTTGAAAGCTCCAAAAGCTTTAATGGCGTAATGACATTAAAAGTGCTTTCCCAAAACGGAAGGGTACCAATAGCTAAAATTATGGAAAACAATCCATTTACGACACCTATTCCTGCATCGTATACTACCTTTGAGACTGCCTCTTTATTTATAATCCCAAAGCAAGCTATAATCATTCCATATACAAGTGAAATAGCAATACCCGCCAATACCATTTTCTTTCTTTGGTCGGCTCTTGAAACGGCAAAAGCAGCAAAAGTCCCTCCTATAAGTGATAAATAAACGAAATTAATGTCACCTTTTGTTAGTACAGCAATTACAACTGTTAGGATAAAGTTTATGAAAATTGCCAAATTTACATTTAAGAGCATAGAAAATAATATGGCTGCAAAAGAGAAAGGTATTAGATAAGCTGATATTTCCACAAAACCTCTAGCCATCAATAAAGTTAAAATTAATATAATACCGATAAGCAATAGGTCAGCCCTGCTATAAAGAATTTCTTTTTGAAAATTGTATAGATATACTACAAATATGGCTCCTAATATACACAGGATAGCAAGTACTCCCAAATAGAACGGTAAATCAATCTTCCCTTTAATTTTTAATAGGTTTAGCTTCTTAAGCATTTCAATTTGTTCTTCAGTTACAATACCATCCTTTGAAACAATTCTATTACCCTTCTCGTACTTTACTATATTACTTGTTCTGCTTCGAGCCTCTTGCCGTGCCTTCTCTGTAAGCGCCTTGTCCTCTATCATATTGGGTTTGATAATGCTTGAACACATAATATTTCCAATATCTCTAATTTCCTTTGAAGGGTGCTTTGATAGTTCCTCTTTTGCGTACCTGACGCTTCTTTCTAACGATTCCTCTGTTATTCCCTGACTCATTACTTTGTTAACTACTTCAGTCAATACACTTCCGAGACTTTCTATGTCTAAGCTAACTAATTGCCCGGCTTGAGTTTTATCCAAAATAATTTTTTCATTATTAAATACTTTTATATACTCCTCAATTAATTGTTCTTTAGTATAATTTTCAGGTTTAATGCTGCTCAAGTTTTTTGTCAAGTTTGATACTATTTCCAAAGCCTTAGTAGTTATGGAATCATCCCTGCTGTACTTTTGGGTTACCTTTGCAGCAGCTGCTTCCTGATTCTTTTCCGTAGAAATAGAATCTTCAACATCTCTTGGAGCATATATATCATACTCAGACTTATCGCCTACTTTTAGCTGGTACTTGTTAAACTCAGCTCCATTTAAAACTACAATATAGGAAACCAATAACACTACTAACCCTATAACAAGTCTATGAAAGGACTTATTTAAAACAAGCCTGCCAAATCTGTTGTCTAAGGCTTTTCTCTCTTCTGTTCCTGACATCTTTTAACCCCCCGAATCCCCAAATCATCCCTTGGGGCTGCCTTCGTATTTAGAAATGATAAAACAATAAATTCAAAAAATATCTCACTTAAAAATCGCGTTTTATTATTTCATCATTCCTTAATATGTAATCCTCTCCTGCAGGCCTATTTCTTCCAAGCACTCAACGAGCATTCTTGCTCTGACTGAATTCTTTCCTGGTGCCACGTAAAGTTTCCTATCAGTAATATTTGAATTCTCAGGTAGTTTAGATTTAACTTTTTCCCATACAGCATTTGATGCTTCTTCTTTTGCCTTTTCTAAACTAATATTCTCTTTAACTTGTATCTTTTCAATGTATTTATTTATAATAATTCCAAAAGGAAGTTGATTATCATTACCAAGTGATATCTGCCTTACAACCTTCTCTAAATCATAATATTCAAAAGGCGGTCTACTGTCTCCAAAACCAATTATCTTATTAAAAAGTCTGATTGAGTACTTTTCATTTATTATCCCGGTTATTCTCAACTGGATTCTTGATACCGGAATATTAACTGTTTCTTCATACCATGTCCGTGCGCTTATATCAGCCATTGCATGAACATATCTGACAACCATATCCTTACTCTCAACCATGCCGGCTACAAGCAAGTCACCTTTTTTCACCGAACTTCCAACCTGAACAACAGGAGAACCCTCCCTTACAAAAATGGAAGTAAGAACACCATCTTTGGACGCCACAATATTACATGGAACATCCTGAGCAATTATCTCCGGCGGCATCACTCTTTCAGCAACTTCTACGATAGCCCTTGTACCTGAGATATCAATATTTATCCAGGCAAGCTCCTGCGTCTGTATCATTATCTGATTGGATATTCTATCCGTATCAACCATTGGTTTCCAGATACCGGTTTTAAGTCCGGTGGATGACAATTTGTCTATAATGACCTGTGTCGATATCTTCTTATTGCCATAAACCTCAATATCCCATATGAATGAAGATAGGAAACACACCATTCCAATAAATATCAAACATCCTGCTAAAAAGGTTTTCCTTTTACGATACTTATAAAAGAGAAACGGAAGTCCTTTTTTATCCTTTATTTGCAGTCTGCATCTTGTTTTCCTGACAATAGGTTTCAGTTTCTTAAAGGCCTTCATTCCTACCTTCAGTGTAATGACACAGCTTTTTTCTCTATTTATATCCCAAAGGAAAATACCACGGTTAATACAAACATTTATAAACTTTTCAGGGAAAAACCCTTCGACCAATATAATAACATATCCGCGTATATAATTCCACAGTCTAAGAATTAACATTTTATCGACCCCTCCACATACTACAGTTCATTTTTCTGCTACTGCTCAAACTGAATTATCTTGATTTCACCTTTAACCATAATATCTTCAGAGGTAATCTCTTTAATAATCATACTGATACCTTCCATTTTTATTATACCTTCACTTGTTTTAACTCTGATCCTGCTGTCTTCATATTCAATAATACCCTTATAATTTTCAAGGATAAGCTGTTTGTTCCCAATTAATGTTATTCTAGGTACATCTAAAACTAATTCTTTGGGCAACTCAAGAGCTTCACTTACCTTTTCCTTAAAGGAAGTCCTGGTTCTGCTGGGTTTTCCGTTTTTATTCATCTTTCTAGTACTTCTAGGCATAAAAAAGCCCCCCTTCACTAAAATTTATGCGTGAAAGGGGGAGTTAATGCAACCATATATGATTCTAATCTTCAATCTGCACGTTATCTTTCTCCATCATTTTGTAGTCATAATGTATTTTGATGTCCTTTGGCAGTTTATAAATAAACATTTTATTTGAGTAATATTCTTTCCCCAGGAATGCTATTCCATATCTACTCTTCGTGTAAGGAAATTGTTTAAATCTCTTATATCTTAATTCTTTTAATTCCCGTCCATATGTTATAATATAACTGCCATCATCAAATGTAAAGTCGTCTGTATTTATTCCGGGACCTTTCATTTCGTTCATATTATTTATTATAACCCAGTAATCACCTTTATTGCTATGCTCTGTATTAAGAACTTTAACTTTTGTGATCTTTATGGGCGTTATTATATAGTAATTCATTACAATAAAACCTATAACACCAATAAAGATTATCAATCCTGCAATTAGAATGGCATGCTTCATTTTGGATTGTTCCTCCTATCCTTAATAATCAAAATACATAAAAGTATAGCTTGCTTTAAGAAACATACTGTAAAATAACGTGTTTATTTATTATTTGCCTTGTTGATAGCCTCGATAGTGGGACAAGGGGGACAGGTACCTTGTCCCTAAATTCTATCAATTACACTCTTTGATATTCCTGTTATTCTTGATAGTTGCCTTATTGTAACATACTTAATTGCTTTTATCTCTTTAATTATTGCATTTCTTTTACTTATGTCTATTTGCTGTAATTCCCTTATGTTTTTAATGCCCAAATTCTTAAAATATTTTCTAACATCATTATCAGTTAATCGATTTTTCTCATCATAATCCAAGCATTTGTCTTCACTTTTCTCATTTGAATGTGCAATGAATGAACTTACTGCTTTTTCCCTGTTAGTCGAAAATATCTGCAGAGCTAAACCAGTATCTACTATTGTAGGTTCATTTATATATTCATTATAGCTGCTCCACTTATATTCTTTAATATTTTTTGACAAACCTGCTTTTACAGGATTTTGATGGATATATCTAAGAACCGTTAATAAGTATCCTTCATTTTCTACTGTTTCACTTTTATATCGTTCTTGAAATAAGTGGCCACATCTCTCATACTTCCAATTGTACCAGTAAACGTAGCTACTACAGATTCTTTTTATTATTGTTGAAATTAGCTCTTTTGTTTCTTTCATCAGTAAGTGAACATGATTATTCATCAAGCAATAACCGTATATTTCATATTCACTTACTGTCTTATAACGTTCTATAGTCTCTAGGATTCTCTCTCTATCTTCATCATCTTCAAAGATAGTTTGCTTGTTTATTCCCCTCATCATTACATGAAATATATCGCTTTCACTCTTTTTTCGTGCATGCCTTGGCATGTTAATCACCTCAGTATAATTGTACTATACTTTACTCTTAGGGACAAGGTACCTGCCCTTGTCCCACAAGGCTCAGTGTTCTTAGCTTCCCGTCTTGAGCCAATCTGATATACAAAAAGAAGTATCCCATAGATCATCAGTACCGTCATCTTGTGCTTTACTTTCCCCGGAACTCTCGGGTCTTTGATTCGGCCCAGTTTCACAAGCAGTCCCGGCAGCAGCTGCCGGTAAACAATCGCCGCCCTTTCTGCAGTATCCTGCCGTTCAGCCAACTCCTCCTCCATAGTCTTAGCTTGGCTTTTACGGTTGGGTAAAGCAGGTTTCTTCTTCCGTTCTTCATATACAATCCTTTTCACTTTGCCCTTACGGATTTGTTCATTCACTTTTTCTTCCCGAGTCCGCTGTTTTTCCTTCAACTTGCTCATTCAGGTTCCACCACCTTGTATGGTTTCTCTCCTCTAAGACAAGCCTTGAAATCATTCTGCAACGGATACACAAAGATAGCCTTCTTGGATAGTGCATGTTCATTGTTTCTATCCATACGGCCCCGCCCTTTGGTTTCACCAAGGTAAAGCCAGTTTGCGGCCTTATAGCATGTGCCTTTAAAATGTTCTAGATCCACAAATGTCTCCAGCAGCACCGGCGCATAGCAGTACTCCCGCAGCCAGTCCTCCTGGATCTGTTTTGCGGCTAACGATAATGCCTTGCTGGCCAGATTCCGTATATGGACCCATGGGAATATCAAAAAACGACTGTTATTCACAACTATGTGAAGGTATGTTTTACGATTGTCTGCAGTCCATCCTATCCATTTGTCCCGTTCAGCCAATGCCCAGGAGGATGCTGAAAATTGTATGCAGCCCAATTCGATATCTCCGGATTTTATGAAGTATTGCAAACGTGAACCAAATACCGTTTTAAACCCCAGCATATGATACTGATTGATATATGAACGCCAGCGGCTCAAATCTTTACCTGGTCGTGCAATGGTGAGCCGGATAGGTTCATATTCCGAAACTTCTCCTTCAATCTCTTTTGTGTCAAATATAATCTCAGATACTCGCACACTGCTTTTATTCTTCCTAATATTATTGGTGTGCGGCAGCTTAATAATGCCTTCTGCCTCTAATTTCTCTAAAAATGCTAGGCACTGCTGCTCCTTAGATCTGCCACTTTGAGTGGTCCATCCTAAAAGCTCACATACCGTGCCTGCAAACTCGTATTTTGGCAACTTTGGATATGTCTTTCTTGCCCATTTAATTAACTCTATGTCTTCGGAACTGAACGTTCTGCCAGAAAACACCCTGATAGTATTATCCATAACTTGTTTACCTTCCTTTCCAAGTCTATCATACCATCCAGGCTAAATTCTGTTCAGCATTACTTTTGCGAAACTATTTTTTCAAGGTTCCTCTCACCCATTGCTATTGTTAAAACCTAATTTCATGCTTCATCTCTGCTTATAAAGCATAAAAATCGACCTGAAAGACATAATTATGTCTTTCAGGTCGATTTTTATGCTTTTCAGGTGAAAAAACTATGGAAAACGGAAGAAAAAATCGTCTGTTTTAGCTATTGGCTTCTGGCTAACAGCTAATAGCCATCTCATTTGATTTCATCAAGTGTTCCGAACTCATATCCCTGCGACCTGAGGTCGGTAATTATCATATCTAAAGCTTCTGCATTGTCCTTAGATACTGCATGTAGAAGAAGCACTGCTCCATTATGGATATTACCCCCGACTATTTTCCGGGCATATTCTGCGCCTCTTTGTTTATCAACATACCAGTCATCATATGCAAAACTCCAGAAAACATTTCTGTACCCTAATTCTTTTGAGATTTTTAACGTCCTCTCACTAAATTCTCCCTTTGGAGGTCTGAGATACTTCATAGTCCGCCCTGTTTTTTCCCTAAACAATAAATCCAAATCCAACATCTCTTTTTCAAGTTTGCTGTCATCTCCAACATCCGGCATACTAGGGTGATTTACCGTATGGTTTCCTACTATATGACCTTCCTTTACCATCCTATCTACAAGGTCAAAGTGCTTTTTTAAATATGGCATTGTAATAAAAAATGCCGCCTTTACATTGTTCTCCTTCAATGTATCCAGTATTTTAGGGGTATAGCCATTCTCATAGCCCTCATCAAACGTTAGGTAAATAATCTTTTTAGAAGTGTCCCCTAAGTATATTGCATTATATTTGCCGGCTAATTCCACCTGTTTTCGCTCCACTCCGGGAGGCAGATGATCCTTCTTACGTACCACACTCCATGAGAACTTCTGATTAAAACCAATGTTGCTGCTTTTGGTAGTACTGGACTTAACATTTTCCCGATATACTTCTTTATTTACAGACTTTTTTCCCTTAAAATTATTATCTTCTAAATCAGGCTCTACAATTTTGTTTTTTTCACTGCTTTCTTTCCCAATTGAAGATATCTCATCTGTAACAGTAATAATGCTATCTTGATTATGGTTTGCAGTATAAGTCTGTTTTTCTTTTCCACATCCGGACAACAAGCTTAAAGCAATGGATATAACCAATATAATCTGACCTCTATACATTAAAATCACCCTTCTAAGTATAACTATGCAATACATGAATATTGCATTTATAGTAAAAGTATATTTTTATTATACAACTATTATGCCGGATGGATTGCGGTTCTATTTTAAGAATGCCAGGTATGCTCTATATGCCATATATATATCTACCTTGCTTGCAATCTCAAACGGTGCATGCATTGAGAGTAACGCAACACCACAGTCCACAACATCCATACCAAGGTTTGCGAGATATCCTGCAATTGTTCCTCCGCCGCCCTGGTCTACCTTGCCTAGTTCACCAATCTGCCAGACTATATTCTCTTTGTCTAAAAGCTGACAAACCTCCCCAAGAAATTCTGCATGAGCATCATTAGCTTGATATTTGCCGCCTGCTCCAGTATATTTAGTAACACAAACACCTTTTCCCATAAATGCTGCGTTTCTCTTTTCCATTACTCCATCATAAGTTGGGTCAACAGCAGCATTTACATCTGCTGAAAGCATTCTCGAGCTTCTTAGAGCTCTGCTGACCTTAAGTGCACTATATTCACCTGTTACCTCAACAAGTTCAGCCAGGAAGTTCTCAAACGCTCTTGATTTCATTCCTGTATTACCTACACTGCCAATTTCTTCTTTGTCAGCAAGCACACAGATAGCCGTCTTCTTCGGTTTTTCCATTTCCATTATAGCTATGGCCGCAGCGTAAGCACATACCCTGTCATCTTGTCCATATCCTCCAACTAAACTTCTATCTATTCCAACATCTCTTGCCTTAATGGCAGGAATAACCTCCAGTTCTGCAGTTAGAAAGTCCTTCTCCTTAATTCCATGTTTCTCATTTATTATCTTTAATAGATTCAGTTTAACCTTTTCTTTAACCTTGTCATCCTTGTATGGTTCATTACCTATTAATATATTTAAGCTCTCTCCGGTAATTCCCTCTGACATCTTTTTTTGCATTTGTTCATTTGCAAGGTGAGGCAGTAAGTCGGTTACACAAAATACCGGGTCTGAATCATCCTCTCCGATTACAATATTGACTTTGGTACCATCTTGTTTTATGACAACTCCATGTATAGCCAGTGGCATAGCAGTCCACTGGTATTTCTTTATTCCTCCATAATAGTGTGTTTTTAAGAGTCCCAATCCTGAATCTTCATAAAGGGGATTTTGTTTTAAATCAAGCCTGGGTGAATCAATATGTGCCCCTACAGCGTTTATTCCCTTGTCAATTGGCTCTTCCCCTATTACTGCAAGCATTATGGTCTTGCTACGGTTTGATAAGTATACTTTGTCCCCTGGATTAAGTTTACCGTTTAATGCCTCAAAATTCTTAAAACCTTTACTTTCAGCTAACCTAATAAGTTCATCAGCCGATTCTCTTTCGGTTTTAGCTTTATTAAGAAAGCTAATATATTGACTGCAAAAATTAAAAACTTGTTCCTTTTCTGCCTCTGATATTTTTTCCCAGGCAGATTTAGTTTCGTATGATAACAGTTCGTTCAGTTTTTGACCTTCAGTTTTCTTTTCCTCCAATATAATCCCTCCTAGTAAACTTAAATAATATGATTATTATATACCTCATTATATACTTCTGATACTTGAAAATAAACATGTTGTTAATATAATAATTAAATGCTAGAATTTATTACGTGCAAGGCCGCTGGTATTACTTGTTTATACCGTGCGGACTACTTAGCAGCAAATGCAATTTAACCATGGTTGAGAGGAGATAAGTATGCAAGACTATCACATACACAGCAGCTTTTCAGGAGATTCCGACATGTCAATGGATGATGCATGTAAAAAAGCGATTAATCTTAAAATAAAAGAAATAGCCTTTACTGATCATATCGACCTCTACTGGCCAGGACCCATTAAATTTGAAATCATAGACCTTAATCAATATGTATCAACAATAAAAAGCTTTCAGGAAAAATATCAGGATGAGTTGACCATTAAAATAGGTGTTGAACTTGGAATCCAACCACATTCATCTGATGAAACAAAAAATCTAATAGCAAAAACAGAACTTGACTACATTATTGCTTCCATTCACTGTGTAGATTGTATGGATATATGTGAAGAAAAGTTCTTTAACCAAAAGACTTCATACCAAGCTTATATTCGGTACTTTGAGGAAGTTTTACACATGGTGGAATCCTTTGAGCCTTTTTCAGTTCTTGGACATATAGATGTAATCCGAAGATATTACCCTAATCCTATGGAGAGAAACATTAACTACCGTGATTTTGCAGAAATCCTTGATAATATATTCATATCCCTAATTAGAAAAAACAAAGGTATTGAAATAAACACCTCCGGTTTTAGGTATGGACTTGAGTCGTTCCTGCCTTCACTTGACTTTCTAAAAAGATATAGACAACTAGGAGGCGAAATAGTCACAATAGGTTCGGATGCTCATACCTCAGATTTTGTCGGCTGCAAATTAGACCAAGCTATTGATATGATAAGAGAATCCGGTTTTAAATATTTAACCAGTTTCAACAAAATGGAGCCTTCCTTTATTAAAATATAGTCATATTTTTCTTAATAATAAAATTTAGAGTAATTAAAAATTAGTTGAAATATTTTCTAACTATGTTATTATCATATTAAATAATTTTTTTTGTCGATTTATGGATCTAATAAACTCTATACCACAATACGCTTTTTCTAAAACATATTAATCTAATTGAAAGTTAAATTCTTACCGTTATTTAATACTGCTTTGCGAGGAGTAGGTATGTTCAAAATTGCAATATGTGATGATAGTGATAGTATTAGAACAAAGTTTATTAGTATGCTTGAACATGTTATGGAAAAAAACAATATTGACGGAGAAGTTATCTTTGATACTGGTGATCCGGAAAAATTCTATAATTATGTGAGCAAAAACCATGTAGATGTTATTTTGCTTGATATAGACTTAAAGTCCATGATATCCGGACTTGACCTGGCTAAGAAAATCCGGGAAATAAATAAATCTATTAATATAATTTTTGTTTCAGCACATTTAGAGTATGTTTTCTTATCATTCAAGGTAAAAACCTTTGATTATCTCGTTAAACCGGTATCCTCTGAAAAGCTTGAGGAATGCATTATAAGATTGACCAATTATACAAGTTCAGATACTATTAACTTTATAAAAATCAAGTCTGGTTCTTTAACTCATTTAATTAAGAAAAGTGATATTGTTTATGTTGAAAAAGCTAATTCCAAATCATATGTTTACACTCTTAATGAAATTATTGAAACTAACAATTCACTTGATGATTTCAAGAAAATACTACCTGATAACTTCTGTCGATGCCATAAATCTTATATTGTTAACCTCAGTAAGATATCAAGAATTGATTCTATAACAAATGACGTCATATTTAATAACTCCTTTAAATGCCAGATGGGAAGAAAATATAGAAAAAGTTTTTTAGATGCTCTGGAAGAAAATGAAGAATAATAAATATTGGAGGATGACCATATAATGACCAAGGGATTTGTGCAATTGTATCCGCTTTTATGCTTACTTCTTTTTTTCAAGGATGTTATTTTAATTGGATTATTCATGCATGTCTCAACTGGAGTGAAACTTAGATTAAGTCGGTTATTAACTTTTTCACTAATCATCTCAATAATTATTTTATTAATAAGGTATAATTTTGAATTTAATTTGATATTTTTTATCTTCTATACCCTTATCCTAGTTTTAGGTAGTGTTTTCATTCTCAAATTTGGAACAGTAAAAAGTATAGCACTTGCGCTATCTGCTCAAATTATCGTCATAATAGGTGACCTAGTAGTTATGCTTTTTTTTAGTCAATTTAATCTCAGTAAGGAAAATTTTATTAGCAACGTACCTTTAATGATTATCGGAAATTTAATAGGGGCAGTTGTATTTATTTCTATCATTCTATTCATTTATTATTCAAAACTACAAATAAATTTTTCTGATGACATATCCAAAAAAAGAAATGCTGGAATGTTGTTAAATGCATTAATTACTTTATTTCTCATTTCACCCAATATAGTTTTCTTTGTATTATCTTCTTTTGATATCCCTAAATCAATAATTATTTTTAATGTATTTGCATTAATAATCTTCTTTAGTCTGAGTACATACAATACATATAAAAGCAATGAGCTTGAAATAAAAAAGAATGATCTGGAATATCAAAAGCTCTATAACAAGACATTAAATGACCTGGTTGACGGACTTAGAACCTTTAAACATGATTTATCAAATATACTTGATTCAATTGGAGGATATATAGCTCTAAATGACCATAAAGGCCTTAAAAAATACTTTTCCGAACTAATGGAAGACTTTGGTGTAGTAAATAACTTAAGCTCAATAAGTTCAACAATTGTTAACAATCCGTCAGTTTACGGGTTGTTTATATCCAAACTTTATTTGGCAGAGAAAAAAGGGATAAAAATAATAACTGATATTACCTGTGATCTTAATAACACTCAAATTAAGATTTATGAAATGTGTAAAATTCTTGGAATCCTTCTCGACAATGCAATAGAAGCAGCATATGAGTCTACGGATAAGGTTGTGAACATTACAATTAAAGAAAGCTATACTGATAATAATTACTTAATTATTATCGAAAATACTTACTCTGGAATTATAAATATTAATGATATATTTAAAAAAGGTGTTACATCCAAGGGACACGGAAGAGGTATTGGTTTATGGGAAGTAAAGAATATCACAAATAAATATAAGACTGTATCACTTCATTCCAAGGTTAATGAACGGACATTCATCCAGGAACTGTATATAGAATCAAATGCTTTAAAAGCTGTTGGATAATTGTTGGAAATAAAATCAGGCGCAAGCGCCTGATTTTATTTCTAATCTCTTTTTATTAATGATTCTGGCATCTTCACTTGATATGCCCAGTAAAATGTGCAAGAATTTGTTGACATTAAAGCAAACCATGTTGCAATTGCTCCTATAGATGCTAAAATCATTAAGTAGAGGTCTTTTGTCAAAGAATTAAGTTTTGACATAGATTTTTCCTCCCTCATTTTTTTATTATATGGCCTCACCATATCCATGCCTGCACTTCATCAGTCTATAACTTATAGGTAATAATGTAAGACTTTCAAAGAAGGTAGACAAAATTAAGATATTTGCAATTACTCTATCGACCATGATTAAAGACACAATAAAAATCATACTCATTACTATAAACGACTGGTATTTCAGTTTTCTTCTTAATTTCTTACTTACAACGGGCTTCTCTTCTACGTCAGCCGGAGCATATAGATAAATAATTATGCAGTTTATCAGAAAGATTAAGAAACATATATAATTTAAATAAGTATTTATAAAAAATGAAGAGTATACAATACTAAATAACATGATTGAGTTAGTAGTTAGACATCCTATATGTGATTTTGCGTGAAAGCCTCCTGCAAATATTCTATAGGTGCCGAAGCTCACAATTGCAATTATGATATAATTCAGCACACCTAATGCGTATGCGGCCGCCAATAAAACTGTTGTCTTAGAAAATTCGGAAACTATTGACTTAATACCAAAGTTGATAATTTCAGCCTTTTTGTCGTCAATATCCTTCAGGTTGGTTCTTAAGATATGAGTCAACTTATCACAGACTGCATCCACCATATCCATCACCCTATTACCAAATTCTCAAGAGTTATGGTTAAGCGTGCAAATGATGTGTTTTAGAATTGTTCCATAATTTAATTATATAATAAAATTATGCCGTTTTTATGAAACTCATGTAAACGACAGTTTTTTTTAATCAAACAACTTTACAAATGCACTTTACATGAAAAAAAGTGTATTTCAGCAGAACCTGCAAAAAATGGTG
>DHFP01000149.1 GCA_002402315.1 Clostridiales bacterium UBA4821 | reverse complement strand
AGTATCTCATGAAAAGCGAATCATACAGACCCCGGGTAGTTTTAAAAAGACTTGAATCTCTAAAGAACTCCAAAGCCTCCGCCTGAACTTCCAATGCACCCACCTCACCAAAGCTATTCCATAATCCTTGCTGGTGGATACGATACACGCTCATTGTTTCATCTAAAAAACCTGCATCTCCGAATTGCGCAAGGTACGTGAAAAGAGGCCAGTCACCTATTCTTAAACCTGAAGCCTCCTTGAAGTAATTGTCCAGTGAAATATTGCGGAACATGACCGAACATGTCTGCATGATACAGCTTGTGTACAAGGCTTCTTTATTAAAAACCTGGTCTCCAATGAACTTCGTCCTTAATTCCTGCTCTCTATCCTCGTCTTCATATTTGGCAAGAGTTTGGTGAAAGCATATAGTACACTCAGGGTGAGCTTCCAAAAAATCCACCTGTTTTTGCAGCTTGAACGGATCGGTCCAGTAGTCATCACCTTCACACAAAGCGATGTATTTACCCCTTGCTTCAGGAAGAAGAATGGTGCTGGGTTTTCTTCCCTGCGAATACTGATTCTCGGTTTGGTATATAACCCTGATCAAATCTGGATGAGCTGTCTGATACTCGCGAACAATCACTACTGTTCCGTCCGTTGAGGCATCATCATGTATCAGGATCTCAATCGGGAAGTCGGTCTTTTGCATCAAAAAGCTACCCAACGCATCCTTGATGAATTTCTCATGGTTATAGGTAATACAGCAAATACTAATAAAAGGTTCGGATATTTTATCCATCAGAATTATCAAGATTTTGGTTTGTCTAGTTATTTTTAAAATATTGGAGTATTTAATTTATATCAATTTACTTTAATAGTGTTGTTATTATTCAATCTAAACATTTGTAACCCTTTTAAACCAACTACGCCATATTTAACATCAAAGCAAGATTTTTCCGGTTCCTCACCTTGCAACCAAGCAATTATTGCTTTAGGTAAATTTACCCCTGCAAGATGAGAAAATGGATACCCGCCACCGAATCTCGGATTCATTTCTAAAACATAGGAACCAGCATCTGTTAGAAACACATCCACATCCAAGTTTGCCACATGACCGAGTTGTGTGCCTATTTTCTCACCTAGTTCTTGAAGGCTCTTGTCATCTACAGTCTCAGCGATGTCAGTTTCACCTGCACGCATTGAAATCTTTTTCTTAACTACAGTAGTCACATAATTGCCTTTGAGATTGTTAATAACGTCCAAGCCATATTCCTGACCTTGTAGTTTTTCTTGAAAAAGAATTGCTTGTTTTATATCCCTGTGACTTAAAGTCGAAAGGTAGCTCCTCTCAATAGCTCTATTTGTCTTGTTATGAAGAACATACAACTCGTTAACATCCTCTGCTTCTGTCAATCCAATAGAACCCATCCCCCATCTTGGTTTGATTACAATTGGAAAATCTATGACTCTCGCCTCAATAGCTTCTTCCAATTCATTAATGTCAATATATGTTTTCGGAACACCAACTCCAATTTCATTCAAAAATATATTCGTGAGCCACTTATCATTACAGATATCAATGATACTCTCCGACGATACAACAAGGACAATTTTTTTTTCGGTAAAGCGGTCCCGTGCTTTAGCCAAAATTGGTAATTCAAGATCAAATAATGGGACAATAGCATTTATATCATTCTGAAGACATATTTTTATTAGTACATCAATATAAGATGGATCGTACAAAGAAGGCAAAATAAAACCTTTATCTGATGCACTCAACGCTGTTGAATACTCACTGCTGTTAGCAGAGAATATTTTGCCCCCACCTTCTGTTAATGCTTCCCGAAAATAATCAACAATATAGTTACGTCGGCCTGCACATGTCAGTAAAATATTCATTTTTATATTCTTCGAAAATACTTCACAAATTCAACTTCTGGGTATTTTGCTTCAATAAAATCATTTTTATAAACAAAAACAGTGAACTCAAATAGCGCATAATCATGGTGGATTGAAAAAAATCTGCTTAAAGATCCATCTATAAAGAAAAGTAATTTTGGTAAATTACAGTAATAGACCTCTGGTTGGTAAAAATCGACAAAAGGAGAAATGACATTAAATGCAATGCCCTTATTGCACATAGAAAACGCCGAGGATATCATCTTCTCCAAGAAATTTTCCCAAGTTGGAATGCTTATATTTCTCTTTTGATGAAAAACACCACTTAATATTACATAATCGTAGATATCAGATGAGGTAATTTCTGAAATGTCTCTAAGAAAAAAATTATCCTTCGGAAACGTGATTTTCGCTTGTTCACAATATTCAGGCAGGATATCAGAACCAGAATAAATTATATTTTTACTTGGATATTGACTCAAAAGAAATTTTTTAAAATCTGCAAGGCCCATTCCTACGTCATGGAGAGAAAAATTATTGTCATCCTCAAATATCTTTGAAATTTTAGAATATCTTAGTTTCTTATGTTCCATTGATTCAGTACTGACTGCCATAGATGAACCTTTATGATTTCTAAATAAATTTCGGTAATATTCTTCTTGAGTTGATCTGATATCCATTAATTTATACCTTTTTGTATTTGAAAAGAGATTATTTACAATTAGCTTGGAACTCTTCTCGAAGTAGGCCAAATAGAATCTTGTCTTGATATATTCCATTACAAAAATAATGCTCCCTAAGACGACCCTCTTCTATAAATCCCAATTTTCTATAAACAGAAATTGCTTCAATAAAGTTTGGAGACGTTCGAAGATATACCTTATGCAAATTTAACCGGTTGAATGCATAATCTAATAGGAGAATTAACGCTTCGGTTCCATATCCCTTACCTCGATTAATTCTTTCAATAATGAATATTGACAAAGCAGCATTTCTGCTTATGAAATCGATATTTCCAAGAGCGACATTACCAATATGCTCATCATTATCTATTTTGCATATAGCAAAAATATCTCTACTTGGATCATTGATTATGGAATCATACCAATGCTCCTGTTGTATTAAAGGCTTATTAGGGAGGTAACCCATAATTGAACTAATCTCAGGATTATTTATCCACTTTTGAGTATTAATAATGTCACTTTTTTCAAGTATTCTTAAATAGATTTTTTTACCAATCATATTCCATCCTCACTTATCAATACTAAATAATAATTCACAAATCGCATTTACTTCACAATGACTTAACTCAAAAAAGAGTGGAAGACACAATACATTTTTACCAAGAAAATCACTTATTTTACTACTTTGATTTTTTACATAACTTAAAGTATTTAAACTAGGATAAAAATACCTTCGTGGAAAGATCTCATTTTCATTCATAAGATCCTTTGCATGGATAAGAGCCTCTTCTGTAGGAAACAAAACCGGGTAATAGGCATAGTTGTATTCCGTGCTCGCCGGTAAAATAGGCCTGATAAGACATGAGTCCGCCAGCAGTTCATCATACCAACCACTTACCTGTCTTCGCGCTGAGATGATCTCCTCCATATGTGGTAGAACGCACAGCCCCATGGCAGCATGGAATTCAGAATTCTTGCCATTAATCCCCAGCCCCCAAAAGGCTTCCTGCCCATTATGCCCAAAGTTGCGCATGTATCTTATGCGGTGGGCAAGTTCATCATCACCGGTAATTATTGCCCCTCCCTCCACTGTATGGAAGAGCTTGGTCGCATGGAAGCTCAGAGTCGAGATATCTCCAAAGGAAACCAGCGACCTGCCCTTGTATTTCACGCCAAAGGTATGCGCTGCATCGTAGATCACTTTCAAACCATGCTTCTGGGCAATCGCCTGGATC
>DHFP01000132.1 GCA_002402315.1 Clostridiales bacterium UBA4821 | reverse complement strand
TCAGCCACCGCATCACCAATGTGCCCGGCTCCTCGGATTACTTCATCGGCGGAGTGGTTTCGTATGCCTATGCCGCCAAGGTTTCACTGCTAGGTGTGAAGTGGGAAACCTTGCAGAAATATGGCGCGGTCAGCAGCCAGACTGTGCTGGAGATGGCGCGGGGAGTGCGCTTATTGCTCAAGACGGATATTGGCCTCTCGGTGAGCTGCATTGCCGGCCCGGGCGGCGCCACGCCGGCTAAGCCCGTAGGCACCAGCTGGGTGGGTTTAGCCACCGCCGAGGGCGAGTGGTCCCGCCACTTTTTGCTGCATGGCAGCCGGCTAGGCAATAAGGAAGCCCTGGCTGAGAAGGCACTAAAGATGCTCTTGGAGTATTTGGAAAAGAAAAATAAATTATAAAAATCTTAAACAGAGTATAAATTCCATATTGTTTTATCTATTTAATTAAGCTAATTGCAATTGATGCAAATAAAAGAATAATGCCGTCTATATTAACAGTTATGATAATGATTCAAGAATTAAGATAACATAATAAAACAACAAACAACTTAGTTTAGAAAATATCTTGACATTTTCTAACATTTACGCTATACTGTTTTTCAAGAAATACTATATGCTTTATAAGGAGAGTGGCTTTGAGAAGCGTTTTATTATCTGAAATGACTTGGAAAGAGGCTGAGCAAAGAATTAAAGATGCAAAAGCCGTCATACTGCCCTTAGGATCAACAGAACAGCATGGTTATCATATGACACTTAATATCGATAGCCTTGTTGCTGAATATATCTCGGAAGAGATAGCCAAAAGGACAAACAGTCTTGTATTACCTCCGTTAAATTATGGACAAGTGTGGTCAGCAAAAGATTTTCCGGCCACTATTTCAATAAGTGAAAAAAACTATATATCTTTTATTAAGGACATTGTAAAATCTTTAGAAAACAATCTTGCGAAAAATATTATTCTTTTTTCTGGTCACTGGGGAAATGTAGCTCCAATCAAAATAGCTGTTAGAGAACTTAAAGATGAGTTGGGGTTTTCAAATGTTTATTATCTAAGTTACATGAATCTAAAAGAATATAGTGAAGGTTTAATGGAATCAGAGCTTTGGAATGGTTCTGGATTTCATTCGGGTGAAATTGAGACTTCAATAGCGCTTTATGTATGTCCTAAAAACGTAAACATGGAACAGGCCGTTTGTGAATATCCAATAGTTCCACCAAATATTGATGTTAGACCAATTCCATGGAGAGATTTCGCCGTTAGCGGCGTTTTTGGTGATGCAACAAAAGCAACTGTTGAGAAAGGAGAACAATTTATTGAGAAATGGATAAACGATATGGTTCATATGATTAACAATCTCTGATTTACTTTTGGCTTTGCCATACAAATTTTTATCATGGAGCAGATATGAACATTTTTACTGGAATATTGAATGTGTTTAAAGTAATTGCCGGCCAGATAGAGTTGGTTATGGGCATTGTAGTCCTGATTGGCTTAATTCTCCAAAAAAAGAAGGCTGTTGATGTTGTCATGGGTGTCGTAAAAGCCATTGTTGGTGTGATGATTTTAAAACAAGGTTCCACACTTTTACAGTCAGCCTATCGACCTGTAATGGATATGATAAAAACTGCATTTAACATTACTGGTGTAGTTACTGAAAATTATGCTGGCATGGCAGCAATCAACCAAGCCATCCCAACTTTAATTAGTGTGGTTCCGATAGTTATGCTATTTGGTTTTCTCCTCAATATTCTTTTAGCCAGGTTTGGTCCACTGAAAGTAGTATTTTTAACAGCTCATACTATGTTAGCTTTTGCAACCCTAACCGTATGGCTTGTAAACTGGTTCTTTAAAGTAGAAGGCGTCCCGCTGATTGTAGCTTCAAGCTTATTCTGTGGCATCTTCTGGACTGTAATGCCAGCCTGGGTCTACAATTATTCCAAGCCTTTTGTAGGTGAAAGTTTTACATTAGGTCATATTTCTGGAACTGCTGCAGTCATTAGTTCGGGAATTGGCAGAGCATTAGGAAAATATGACAATAATAATCCTAAATTCTATGAAGAAACAGAAGAAGAAGCGGAACAAGTTTCAAGAGCTGGATCTTTTTCAAAAATCTTCAATGATTCTACTGTGGCTACTTTTTTGCTCATGACAATTGTGCTTGGATTAGGTGCATTTCTATCTGGTAAAGACCTAATACAGCAAGCTGCTGGAAGCACTAATTGGATCGTATATGCACTTGAATTAGGTGGTAGCTTTACTGTAGGTATCGTTGTATTGCTGACTGGCGTAAGAATAATGATTGCTGAGTTAGTTCCAGCATTTAAAGGAATTTCTGAAAAGGTGGTACCAGGTGCAGTTCCAGCCCTTGATATGCCTGTTTTCTTCCCTTTAGCACCTATTTCTTCTGTTTTAGGTTTTCTTGGTGCATTTATAGGTGAGTTCCTAGGTTTTGCAGTTCTGCTTATCATCGGATCTCCTATCTTAATGATTCCAGGCATCATTGCCACGTTCTTTGATGGCGGTATTGCTGGTGTCTTTGGTTTCAAGTATGGTGGAAAGAAATCCGCGATTATCTCTGGAATAGTTGTAGGCCTAGTTCAGATATTAGGCGGCGTAATTTTCACCAAATTATCTGGCTTAGCAACACTTGGAGCTACTTATGGTAATACGGACTTTGGCTCAACCATGGCTATACTCGCTGCCATAATGAATGTACTTAAGAATATTTGGCTCTTTGTCGCACTTCTGATCGTCATCTACGGTATAGCTTGTGTTCTTTTGAAGAAGAATTTTGAGACAAAAGAATATAATAAAGTTGAACAGGTAAAAGCATAAGGTGAATAAATCTCATGTTAGTTAAAGAAGTGTTTGGAATAGATAAACCCATAATTGGTATGTGCCACCTTCAACCTTTACCAGGTGATCCGTTATATGATGATCAAAAAGGTCTAAAAAGCATTATTGAATCTGCAAGGAATGACCTTCGTTCATTAATAAAGGGTGGGGTTGATGCAGTCATGTTTTCAAACGAGTTCAGTTTACCTTACTTGACTGAGGTTGAGGTAATCACAGTCGCAACTATGGCTCGTATTATAGGCGAATTGATGGAAGACATTACCATTCCTTTTGGTGTTGATGTTCTTTGGGATCCAATAAAAACTTTCGATTTAGCCAAAGCAGTCAGTGCGGCTTTTGTGAGAGAGGTTTTTACAGGTGTTTATGCCAGTGATTATGGCTTATGGAACACCAATTATGGGCAAACAGCTCGTCATAAACATCAAGTTGTTGCCGATTCTGTTTTCACTCTATTCAATATTTTCCCAGAATCCGCCTTATACCTAAGCAACCGAAGCATTGCAGATATAGCTAAGTCTACAGTTTTTAATAACAAACCTGATGCTATCTGCGTTTCAGGCCTTACTGCTGGTGTTCCAACGGACAACCAAACACTTCAAATAGTTAAAAAAGCGGTGAAGGATACACCCGTATTTGTTAATACGGGTGTTAATCCTTCGAATGTGGAAGAACAGATAAAGATAGCAGATGGTTGTATAGTTGGAACTTATTTTAAGAAAGATGGAAAATTTGAGAATGCTGTTGATTATGACAGAGTTAGGTATTTCATGGATATCGCAAATCAATTAAGGTAAAGGTTATCCTAGGTAATAAATAAATGGTAATTTCCGAAGCGAGACGAAATCAAATACTAAAGAAAATCGCCCTAGAAAAATATGTATCGATTCAAGATCTCTCCAAAGAATTTGGCATGACTGAAATGACAATTCGAAGAGACCTTGATTATCTAGAAAAAAGAGGGTTGTTGAAACGTGCAAGAGGTGGGGCAGTTATCTTGGATAATAAAGTAGGTAATGAATCACTATTTGAAAATCGCAGAAATGTAAAGACCCTTGAAAAGAAATTGATAGGTAAAGCTGCTGCTGCCTTAGTCAGCCCTGGAGATTGTATTGGAATTGATATCGGCACCACCGCTTATGAAATGTCTTGTTGCATCAAAAACATCGAGGATTTGAGCGTGATTACAGCTTCGGTTCCAGTTGTAAATGAATTAATGGATTCTCCAAACATCAATTTAATTTGTACAGGCGGAGAAGTATCTTCAACTGACAGGTCACTCATTGGGCATAATGCAATAAGGACCATCAATGAATATGTCTTGGATAAGGCTTTTATTGGGGTAGCGGGTGTTTCATTAAACTTGGGATTTACTCTTTATAGTATGAATGACACCTTAGTAAAGAGAGCTCTTATAGAACGCGCAAGAGAAGTGATTATCTTAACAGATTCATCAAAATTTGGTGTTACACGCTATGCCTTTTTTACTTCGATCGAATCCGCAGACACTATAATTACTGATGAAGGAATATCCGATGAGGATGTTGCCGCACTCGAAAGCAAAGGAATTAGAGTTTTAATTGCGAAAAATGATGAATCGACTTCAGATTCAGGAATGTTAGAAAAGCAAACTAACTTAGAATAATAACTATCACTTATTCGATGCGATAAAAGGAGCAAGATGTTCAGGATTTATACAGTGTGCGTAAATGGGATGGGATCAAGTTTAATTCTGAGAATGACCGTTGAGAAAGCCGTACAAGAATTAGGGATTGATGCACAAGTTAAAGCCATCGACCTTGGCCAATTAAAAGGGGTGAAACCTGATGTTTGTATAACATCGCCTTTTTTAGCAAAATCAATTGAAAAACGAGAAGGGATGACGATTATCTCGACGACATCTTTTACAGATGTAGAGGCGATGAAACAGAAATTAAAGCAGGCCTTAAATCTCTAAATTCATTGAACAAACAAAAGCGTTAAATAACCTTATGAATAATACAAATGATTATTCTATTATAAATAAACCCGTTATCGGAGTGGTTCAGCTTGATGCTTTGCCTGGAACTGAGCTATATAACTCACACCAAGGTATTTATAAAATAGTGGAAAAGGCCAAAGCAGATTATGAAGCGTTATTAGACGGCGGTATTGATGCCGTAATTTTTTGTAATGAATATGACAAACCCTATTCAAAACATGTCGATCCTCATATTGTTTCTGTAATGACGATGATAATCAATGAGGTTATTCAAAAGAAACTTGTTCCATTTGGAGTTGATATTCAATGGGATCCTCAAGCTGCTCTAGCTGTTGCATTAGCAACTAATGCCTCATTTATACGTGGTATATTAGTTGGTGTATACTGTGGGGACTTAGGTTTATATGAAACCGATATAGAAGCACTTTTAGCTTACCGAAGAAAAATTGGCGCACAACGCGTTAAATTATTTGCCAATCTTGTGCCTGAATTTTCATACAGCCTTGATGACAGGCCGCTCGCTTTGAGAGCAAAAACAGTTAGTAAGAGTGCTCTTATCGATGGGATTTGCGTTTCAGGTATTATGGCTGGAATCAACGCGGAATTAGATCAATTGAAAGAAGTCAAACAAGCCGTCGGTGATTTTACTGTTATCGCAAACACTGGTGTCAATGTAGAAAATATTGGGGATATTTTAAATATTGTCGATGGTTGTTTTGTCGCAACAAGTGTAAAAGTTGAGAGTGTAGCGGATAAAAAAGTTGACCTGCAAAAAGTGAAAAATTTAATGAAGGCAAAAAGAGAGAAGAACTAATTATGGCTTGTATACAAACAGTATTAGGTAAGGTGCCATCAGATTCAATTGGAATCGTAGATTATCATGATCATTTAATAACTATAGGTGGCGGAGAAGAAAAGGCGGATAAAGATCTGCGCCTTGATAATGTCAATTATGCAATAGATGCGATGCTATCTTATAAGTCAGTTGGTGGCAGTATGTTGGTGGACATGAACCCAATCGATTGCGGCCGGCAAATAGAAATGTTAAAACAAATTTCTATACAATCAGGAATCCATATTGTAGCCTGTACTGGATTTCAGCGAGCTATCTATTATGACCCAGAACATTGGGTAAACAAATATAGTGTGAACCAAATTGCTGATTTAATCATCGCAGAAATCGAACTGGGAATTGAAATAAATAATTACAATGGCCCCTTGGTAAATAGAAGTAGTGCCAAGGCGGGAGTAATAAAATTTGCAACTCATTATAACTGTATAAAACCAATGGAAATGAAAGCAATAGAAGCTGCTTGTATCGCATCAATAGAAACAGGGGCACCTATATCGACTCATACTGAAAGAGGGACAATGGGTTTAGAAGTAATTGATTTATTAAAAAAATATGGCGCCGATCCTGCTCATGTCATTCTTGGCCATGTCGATCGCAACCCAGATCTTCAATATCATAAAACAATGGCTTCTTTAGGTGTGACCCTCGGTTATGATGGCCCTTCAAGAATAAAGTATTGGCCTGATAGTGTGATTGTTAACCTCATAAAAAAAATGTGTGACGCTGGATTTGCAGACAATATCGTATTAGGCGGAGACAACGGAAGGGCCTCTATGTGGCCTCAATATGGTGGAGGATATGGGCATAATTACATCATATCCATTTTCGTTCCAAAGCTTCAAGAAGCAGGAATTAAACAAGATGATATCAATAAATTGCTCATATATAATCCTCGAAGGCAATTTTCATTCATAGAATAACTGAATATTATGCAAATTTATATATCTAAAATAATGTTCACAAATTTAAAGGAATAAAATGTTATTATCAGAGCTTTTTGATGTCAATCGAATAAAGCTTAATGAGTGTGTTAGAGATTGGCGTGATGCGATTGTAAAAGTAGGTCAATTATTAGTCGAAAGTAATTTAGTAGAAGAACGCTATATCAATGCGATGATTAAAGTCGCTGAAGAATATGGTCCTTATATAGTCCTAGCCCCAGGATTTGCCATGCCACATGCTAGGCCAGAAGATGGTTGTTTAGGAACAGGAATGGCTATGATCACATTTGCAGAGCCTATAAATTTTGGAAATCCAGATAACGATCCAGTTCGTGTCATCATCGCGTTATCAGCTAAGAATGAAACAGACCATATTATTGCTTTATCCCAATTGGCTGAATTGCTATCCATAGATAAATGGATAGAAAAAGTCAGTGATGCACAATCTTCAAAAGAAGTCATGGATTTAATTCAATCACCTTAGTGATTTTTACCTTGTGTTTTCTTGATAAAAACAAGCTGGTTTATAGATTCTTAGACATTTTTTCATTATACTCTTACCATTAAAACCCTAAAATTTTGATCATCATATTTCATCTTATTATTCTTCCCAAAATAGTCTATTTTAGTTTAAAATTCATACCATTACTCTTGTTCTTTTCAGAGTCAGCTCATGCCCTCACCCGAAGTAATCTCAACTGCTCCTCACCCCCAGCCGGACACGACCCAAGTGCATATCCCCGCGTTCATGCCTTTCTTCTGGTTAGGCTTGGCAGCGCTCCTGGGCGCGCTGGCAGCTGATGCTCTGCGGCTGCCCTGGGGAGGTTGGGCTGGGCTGCTAGGCGCAAGCCTCCTCG
>DHFP01000020.1 GCA_002402315.1 Clostridiales bacterium UBA4821 | reverse complement strand
GTATTTTTCATTCCCCAATCCTCCTAAGCAAAACATTGCAATTCAAACGCCGGTTTTCTTAACAATGTCAGTAACATTCACATCAGGATGATGGTACCTTTTTCGCACGGATGTGTTTTTCCCAAATTGAACAGCCTGTTCAGGACACCACTGCAAACAGGCAAAGCATTGTTCGCAATTACCTTTCCATGAAGGTTTACCGTCAGTCATATCAATATTATTCGCAGGACAAACCTTCTGGCAAATCCCGCATTTGATGCATTTTCCATCGGTCCAGAACCGCTTATCCATTTCGCGAATATGCTTGGCTGAGGAATTATAAATAAGGCCCGATAAGAAATTAATAAGCATATTGTCATTTTCTTTTTTGTCTTGCTTGTTGGATTTTACGTGTTCAGCAATAATCTTAACCTTTTTCCTCCATTTCTCAAACATCCGCTGCTGCTTTTTTTCCTCAATTGCTCCATACATAGGTATATAATTTCCCGGCATGTTGACTTTAAAGCCTGCTGAAAGTTTTCCGCCGCAGGTTTCAATTACTTTCTCAAGAATATTTATTGTGCCTCCAGCCATACCGCCATATGTGACAACTGCAAAAATGTATTTATCATTAAGGTTTTCTATCTTTTTTACAAACCTTTGAACAATAAGAGGTATTCCCCAGATATATACGGGAAAAACAATTCCAATAACTTTTGCATCAGTTTTAATACTGCTTTTAGCTATTACTGAAGGAATAGAAATAAGCTCTCCATCAATTTCCTTTACAATGTCTCTTGCCACCACCAGCGAATTACCTGTACCTGTGAAATAATACACTTCAGGCTTCATTTTATAAGACCTCCCTTTATAGTACTACAAAGATTATAAAATATTTCAAATGTAAAGTCCAAATTTATGCTAGGTTCTTCAATTCCCCTATCTGTGTTTAACCATCTGCTTCCCTAAGAAATCAAAAAAACGACCTGCCAGCTTTTTGATAAACCCCAAGGATATATCATGATAATAATCAGCCTCAAACCAGCCTTTTTCTTTAAAATAACCATAATCCCGGAAATTTTCATCTACCATCATTTGTATGCTTGTGCGGGACATCCGGAATAACATCAACCTGAAAAAAGAAGGACTTGGCGGCGTGGAACGCATAAGTTCCTTATAAAATCTCTCTGAGGCTTTTTTGATTTTTGCGTTGTTTTTTTCTTCTGAAGCTCCGTTTCGGGCTCCAATGTTGTCAAACAGCATCCTTTTGCAACCTGAAATCCCAGGTTCCCTCCCATAGTTTCCAAATACTTCTCAATAGAAGCTCCTCCGAATATACCCTGGGTAACAATAGCCGTGAAGGCCTTGCCGAAAAACTGAGGCCGATGTAAAACAAAGGCTATCCGATCCAAAAAGTTCTTCATAAGTGCCGTTACCTGAAATGAATAATTGGGGGTAGCAAAAATTACCCCGTCTGAATTGTTCATCTTCTCCATCAGTAAATCCCGGTCATCTTTCGAGGAACAATATTCTTCTCCTTTGTCAAAACACAACTTGCAGCCTTTGCAATATTCAAGGCAATAGTCTTTTTAAAAAACATACTCAAAGTCAATTTTCGCATATGACTTTAAATTTTCTTCAAATTCTTGAACCGCCCGGTAAGTTGCCCGCTTTTGCTGACTCCCGATAAATGCTGTAACTTTTTTCATCTTGGACCTCCTCGTCTAATCTTTTGAAATCATCCAGGTCAACAGATTCCACAATACTCTTTTTAAGCTCCACGTTTTCTTTTAAAAAAATCTCTAAGAAAAGCTTCTCTTTCGAGGAGTAATAGTTATAAAATGTACCTACCCCTATCCCAGCCATATTTGTTATATCAGAAACACTCGCGTCTTTGAATCCTTTGGAGCAGAATAACTCGCGCCCGCTATTAAAGATATCTGCTTTTTTATCTCTCAATTAACCAACCTCCAGTATCCTGAATGAATATTTTTTTTATTCATTCATATTATAGCATAATTATATTTTAGCGCCAATCTAATTACCAAAATTTGTATTTATATATAATATGATGTTTTTGTGCCCTTCCATTTTTACATCTTTAAAAGACTCATTCAAGAAATGTTTACCCAGAGATGTCTCCTCATAGACAGTCTGCATGCCCACCTTGGCTGGGTACATAATATTTTTAAAAATACCGGAATTGAAATACCTTTCCCCGTAATAGCCGACAGGGACATGAAGGTAGCAAAGCTCTATGGAATGATATCTCCTTCCATGAGTGATGCTTCAACCGTAAGAAGTGTATTCATCATTGATCATATGCAAGTTCTGAGGGCTATCCTTTACTATCCCCAATCTACCGGTAGGTACATACCCGAAATCCTGAGAATTATTGATTCATTAAAAATAGCAGACGCTAATAAGGTTGTAACTCCGGCCAACTGGCTGCCGGGTTCGCCGGTCAATTACATTAAAGTGTACTCTTGATTTTTTCTATACCAGCTGATCTTATATATTTTCTGAATGAATTCATCTCATTTATGAGACTGATTAATGCTTTCTTATATTTTTCAGCATCAGGTAAACTTTTTCCAGTACCCCTTGTTATTATTAATTCATCATAGAACTCCTCAAAACTGATTATTCCGGAAAAATGAAGGGTCTTTAATAACAGGTCTGTCATTTCCAACGTTATGCCAAGTATACTGGCAAGTTCTGCATAACTAGTTCTTCCATGCTTGCGGTTTACTATATGTTTAATTATTCCCATAGCTTTATCAATCAGAAAACTTCCCTGCTCGCTTTCATCCTTAAATATTAATACCAGCTCCTTAGGCATTGACCTTGTCAGTATTTCTTTTAAAACTTTTAAATCAGGAGGTATTGAATAGAGAACTACTCTTTTAGATCCAATTATCTCATATCTATTAAAAGTCTTGACCTCTAAAGGTTTACCAATACCTTCATAGAATATAACATCCCCAGGTTGGTATATATACTCCTGAGTCTGCCTTAAATCAATTATTTTCATCTGTGGCAGGGGGCGGTTCTCTGACACATCCGGCTGCATTATATGCCGGATGCTCAGTTTAATTTCCCGGCTGCCCCTAAAGGTTGACTCCTGCAAAGAGTGCACAATATCAATTTTGTTACAAACAGCATCAAAGCCGGCGTCACTCCAATAAACTGCCGAAATACTGCTTGTTCCGTCACCAATAGTCATTCTTCTTCCTATATCCCTTATCGGCAGGTTGGATACTATATTGACCGCTCTGGTAAGAAAAACCGGCTGAGGAAATCCTTCTCCAAAAGGAGAGAGCTTCTTTATACTATTCAGAAGTTCTTCATCTATATTTTTGAGGTCTAATTCCAAATCTATATTAATAAGCTTTATGTCATCAATCTTATACTGGCTGGCTTCCTTCTCGGCTTGTTTAATAAATCTGTCAATATCACTTACCTTCAGACTTAATCCTGCTGCTGCAGAATGCCCTCCGTACTTTATTAAATATTGGTCGCATTTTTTTAGAATATCATATATTGAAATCCCTTCCGGAGCCCTTGCCGACCCGACTACTGTCTTTCCGTCCTCCTTCAGGGTAAGCAGAATGGCAGTCTTATTATACTTCTCACTTATCCTTCCTGCTGCTATCCCAATTACCCCATGATGCCAGTTCTCATCATAAGCGATTAAAATACTTTTATTCAGCAGATTGGACAAAATTACCTCTTCAGCCTTTCTTACAATTCCAGCCTCAATCTCTTTCCTTGATATATTTAAAGTATTTAATTCCAATGAAAGCTGCTCAGCTTCATATTTATCCTCAGTCATTAGAAGTTCCACAGCTTTTCGCGCTGTATCCAGCCTTCCGGCAGCATTTATCCTCGGCGCAATCTGGAAACCCAAGAAATCCTCATTGATAATTACTCCTGCCTTATTGCCAATGTCAATAAGGCCCTTCAGTCCTGCTCTCTGAGTACCGGTTATCTGCTCCAGCCCTTTTTTAAATAGGCACCTGTTCTCACTTGTCAGCGGAACAACGTCTGCGACAATTGAAAGAGCCAGCAAATCCAAGAACTGCTCTGCTTTCTCCATTCGGCCATAGCTTTCCAGCAATGCCCTCGCCAGGTAAAAAGCTACTACCGCCCCTGAAACATCATGAGCTTTGTGACTGATGCCCCACAGTTTGGGATTAATTATGCAGTAAGCATCTGGACACATCTCCGGAGGTGTATGATGGTCAGTGACTATGACGTCCATTCCCAATTGATTTGCAAGTCCTATCTCTTCTACATTGGATATGCCGCAGTCACAAGTAACTACCAGCTTAACATCTTGAGACTTAAGGGACTGAATGACCTCTTTATTCATTCCGTATCCCTCGGAAAACCTGTCGGGAACATGGTATATGGCATCAGCTTTCAGCTCTCGAAGGCATTCCATAAGTATAACCGTGGAGGTTACACCATCTACATCATAATCCCCGTATACACAGATTTGTTCTCTCTTCTCAACAGCAAGCCTGATCCTTTGTACAGCTTTATCTACATCAGGTATATCTTCCGTCTGAACCGGAGTATAATCAGCCAGAAAAAAGTCTCTAATCTTCCGGACAGTATCATAGCCCCTGCCATAAAGGATTCTGGCTGCAATCAAATCTCTACCTGCTGCAGCTATAATTTCCTGTGGAATATTATTCTTTTTTTGAAGTAGATTTAATTTCAGTTGCGGCATTTTTATATTCATTCCTAAAACTCTATTTCGAGTGTACTATCCCAATCCAAGTCAAAATCCGGTTCATCAGTTGAAATCGAATTCATATCCGGCTGAAAGTCATTACATATGCTGCAAAACTCACAATATCTACACACCTTCCGGTCTGATGTTTTTATATGAGGAGAATTGAAATCGCAGTCCAGTATCCTGCCAATCTCTTTCCTGAGAAGCATCTCATCTTCTCCAAAAAGTGCTGTTGAATAATCCATTTTCACCGGATCTGACGGATAGGACGGCTGCCAGTATACCATACTGATATTCTCCGGCGCTATCTTAGTCCCCTTTATTGTTTCTCCTGCTCCGGCCAGCAAATACCGGTATACAATAGTTTGGTAAGAAGTTTGTAAGAGCTTTCTGTTCAAGGGCTTATCCTGTACCTTCCAGTCAAATATTGTTGCCCTGCCGTTATTCTCAATTACAATTAAATCAAACTTGGCCTGCAGTCTTAATTCACCGAGATTTATCCTCAACTCAAACTCAGGGTAATAGGAACAGCCATCACTTAATTTGATAAATTTCTTCAGGCTCTCCATCCAACCGGCTAGTTCTTGAAACTCCGGATTAACCCTATCTGCCTTTGAATCTAAATCCAAGAAATATCTATAGGCAAGCAAATGAAACAGCCTGCCTTTTTCTGTTCTGGCTGTTTCATCGGAGTCAAGTCCCCAATTGCTCCAAAACAGGCCGTCCAGGTATCTCTTTCTGAATTTCATTTTGCATTGGCTGAAGATTTTTAATGAATTTTGGCTGAAATACATTTTTTCAAGCTTGTTTTGCATTTTTGTTCCTACCTTCCTATTCTTTTAAGGCAGCTAAAAGGGATGTTCTTTCTTGCTGTCTGTGTTTCTCAGTCTCCACATATTTCGCTATTTCTTCCAGGTAAAGAGCAGGCGAGGTCTTCATACCCTTACCTATATCCCTGTTGAAGAATTCCTTGTGTGAAGTCATAAGCAGGTTTTCCTTGGCCCTGGTAATCCCCACGTATAAAAGCCTAAGCCTTTCACCTATGACCTCCATCTTGGCTTTTTTGCCGGGGTCGCCTATATCCTGTCCGCCTTTCAATTTGTCCACCTCAACCTTCATAACTGATACGGGATTCCTGTAGTAAGGCCTCAAGCACCAGTAATCGCTCAAAAACTTATCGTTCAGTGTTGCAGGAAAGTCGGATGAAGTAATACAAGTCAGGTAAACTGTATCGAATTCAAGGCCTTTACTCTTGTGGTAAGTCATTAAATTAATTTCGCCCGGAATAGATTCAAAGCCCTTCCGGTCGTATATTATATTGGCAAAATAGTTTAGGGTATTCTTGATGCTTTTCAGTTCATCGGCAATCTCCCTGACTCCCCATTCCGGATTCAACAAGGTCATGTACCGTATATTTGACGAAATCTTTTGTGCAATTGCCATTTTTTCTTCATCAAAATCCAGGATATCAGCAATAAATACTACTAGGGCTCCAAGCTCAACCTCTTTGGCCTCAAGAATGAGTTTCAGCGTTTTCAAGTGCCGTGAAAGCTCATGCCGGTCTATTTCCTCAGAAACCTCTTTGGGTAATTTCCTGCAATCTGCTTCCCCTGAAATAGGATAGAACAGTTCCTCTATATAGCAGGTCTTGAAAAATTCCTTAAGTGCCGGAAACTTAGAATCCTCTGCAAGCTCAGGTATGAAGCAGGATTTCATTACATCGCAGAATAAAACATTATCATAAGGGGATGCAATGAAGTCCAATATTTTGCCTATAACTAACGAGGCCTGTGCTCTTTCAGCCGGAAAGCTGGTTACTTCTTTATACTTTGCACTTAGTAATTCCATCTCATTTTTAAAGTCTTCAAGAATATAGTTGTTTGGTGCTAGTATTGCTATTGTCTTATTTTTATTCTGATTTGCATATCTAACAGCTCTTTTGGCAATTTCCCTTACTTCCTCCTCTTTGGTATCGTATACCCTTGACCCAACCATGTATCCATCTATCTGTGGATTGGGAAAGGGATCATCTCCGGCTACTTCTTTTATTATTTGATTCTCAAGGCTCTCCCTGCATTCCAGTGTCGGATGCAGCTCCTGTGACCACTCTACAAGGAAGTTGGCCATATTTATTATGTCTTTTGAACTCCTGCTTGAGCATTCAATCTTTTTCTTTGATACATCTTCCCTGGTGCAAAAACATTTAAACAGTCTCGAATCGGAAACGGTAAAGGACGACATTATGCTTTGATTGCTGTCTCCTACTCTTACAAGGTTTCTATTGCTCCCGGATATGATAAACAGCATTTCCTCCTGCAGGTCACTTGAGTCCTGTGCCTCATCCTCAAAAACATAGGTATACCTGTCCTGGATTTTTCGCCGTAGTCCCTCATCGTCCTTTAAAGCTGTTATTGCATTGCATATGATATCGTCAAAATCGAGCAGCCCCTTTCTTCTCAATTCCGTTTCGTAGTTGTAGTATATCTCGGCAACACACCTTAAAAGTGAGCCCTTGCTGCCCTCCGTATGAGCCATAAGCTCTTCTCTAGCTGCATTCTTGCACTTGAAATAGGGTATCATCTCGCTGACAACCCTTGTGAACTTTTTAAGCCATGTGCCTATCTTTCTATTTTGCTGCCAGGCTGACTCACCCTCACGGTAATCTATGAATGAATAGAACCTGTCTTCATTCCTCAAAATCCAGTCGGTTACCAGCCTGTGCAGTAATCTGTCTTTTGACAAGTCATCAAGTATATCAAACTCACTGGAAATCATGGCACTCTCCGGCTTCTCCTTGATTACCTTCATAGCAAGCGAATGAAGGGTCATAACTTCATATCCCTTATTCCTTGGTAAACCTTCCTTCTCCAGCATTGTACCGATACGTGTCTTAAAATTGCTTACTGCAGAATTCATATAGGTCACTATCAAAATTTTCCCCGGTTTATGCCTCTCTTCTTTTATCAGTTGTGCAGCTAAAACTGCGAGGGTAAAGGTCTTCCCGGCGCCTGGTATTGCAGGCACCGCCATATACCCTTTCCTGTATTTGCAGACCTCTTCCTGATCAGGTCGTAGTTTCATAGGCTATCTCTCCCATAATATCGGCCAGTATGCCGTCATTCTCGTACCCATCCTGGTTATATTGACTTTCAGCCAATATAACCCTCTCTGTACATCTCCTCATCAACTGTTTAACCAACACACTGCACTTGAGCATTTTAAACCGCTCATCCAGTTCCTCTGTCCAGACATCCCCTTCTTTCCAGTCCGGAGAAAAAACATGGGGATTAGTCAGTTCCTCAACATCACTTCTATACCATAGAGGAGAAGATGTATCTACCCATATCTGTACCTTCCTGTTCATAGACGAGGCTAGATAAGACTGGGGAGTAGATATTATCAAATGGTCCGAATAAATTTTCTGTTCCAAGTCCTGTATGGTTTCGGCCGGCTTTACACCTTGCTTTACCATTTCAATAAAATTCTTTCCAGGGTCTTGACTAGTCGAAATTCCTATGGTCTTCAAAAAGTTTGCAGCTGACTCTATCAATAATCTGCACGCATTAATATGCGACTCTACCCTTGGTAAATTTAATAGAATTGTTATGAATGCACTCTGAAAGAAGTTATTTATAGGAAGAGGGTCTCCCTCTCTGTATTTTTCAATCCAGTTTTTTAAAACCTGATACTTATCTGAATTCATGAATCCAACCCGTTCCCTGAATTCCAAATTATCAATAGCAGGTAGGGTAAAAGGTTTCAGATTAACAACTTCCCTTGCAATTAAGCTGCTTCTTACCGGATCTAATCCAAGAACCATCCCCAATAGGTTTGCAATATCATGTTCGGGCGGGTTCATATCCCATTGGGGATGGCACAGGCAGGCAAGTGTTATCAAAGCTCTTATGAAGCTCTCATCAATATACCTGCTTGTCCTTGAAATATTAACAACGCCTATACTTCTTTTCTTAAAAAAGCTTTTCAAACAGTACTCCAATACGCTATCGGCTATAGGACAAATAACCACGATATCCTTGGGCTCTAACCCCTCATCTATTAGTACCTGAATTTCTTCACAAACCTTCATAATCATTTCGCTTCTAATCTCAGCCTGTATGCTAAAAATTGGCAAATCTCCGAAGTGGAGTTCTGAATCCTGAGTGCTGAGTGCTGAGACCTGAGACCAGGGCACTGAGTTAGGATTGCAGAACTTTGAATAAAGGACATCAGAAAACATATATAGGTCTTTACCACAGGTAAAGCATTCTTTTAATTCAATCATCTTGGTTACCTTCGGCATTATAATTTTCTCTGCATACTCCGGGCAGGCTCCTTGCTTTCTTGAAAAGGTACCATCAGTTGAAAACGACAATGTGCAGGTCTCAGTAAAATCAGAAATTATGTTTATGAGGTCAACTTCACAAGAAACAGCCTCTTCCAGTCCATCAACAATTAAATGGGCTGTTTCTTTTTTCAGCCTCTCTCTGTAGAATCCATCATTAAGTAAATAGTTATTGTAAATATAAATTGCAAGAGAGTAATCTATAAATCCATTATCTTTACAATCCTTGATATATCTAATCAACAAATCCTGAAAGTCTGCAAACAACCTTTCCTTAATACCATTCCCGGTTAAACTAGAACTAAGCAAACGCACTCCTATATCCTTGTAGTGTATGTTTGCAGCTATAGCTCTAGAAAGGTTACTCAAAGCTTCAATAACAATCCTCTGGGAATTTGCAGTTATATCCATCAATTTTCCTTGATGTCTAAAATTTTCTACAAGTTTGGTAAGTAAAAACTGGGAAGCCTCTGTCGTCAAAAACACAGGCTCAATCATATCATGCTTAAAACCATCAATCTTAGATTTTATGGCAGTCCAGTATTTTTTTATTTCTCCCTGAACAAAGCCAAAATAGGATTGAATCCTCATATTAGAGGATATTTTAGGCTTTACTGTATCCCTCCAAAATATGGACTGTCTCCTGTTTCTTACAAGCACCAGTATGAGGTCAGCCCTGACACCGGTGCCTAAAAGGAATTGGTATCTTGCTTGAAGTCCCCGTGTCTTTCCAGCCCCTGTAGGGCCTTTTATCATTACTATATCTTTAGTCTGTATATTACTTACGGTCATAGTATAATCTCCATGTAATACCAATTTGCGTCTAAAGCATGGATAGCAAATTGGTATAAATATTTCTAAAGGAAATTATACCATAAAAAGTGGGAGTCTTCACTATTATATATACATAACCAACGGCAAAATCATGAAGGTTTATAAATTTTTTTTGTAGAACGCTTATTT
>DHFP01000103.1 GCA_002402315.1 Clostridiales bacterium UBA4821 | reverse complement strand
ACTCTATTTTACGCTTATTTGCAACTGTTTTCGCACTATTTTTAGCTTATTTTTAGCTTCGTTTCGTTTTCGTTAAATGATTACGCCAAGTAATCTAGGGTTTTTGAAGCGGAATCATTCATAAAAAAATACGGGTATCGGAATATTCCAACCCGTATTTTTAAAAAAATAATATGATTAATAAAACTATTAGTAATTCAATGATTATTCGTACTTCTTTAATGCAATGGTTGCATTCTGTCCGCCAAACCCAAATGAATTTGAAATAGCATATTTAATGTCAGCATTTCTACCCTTATTCGGTACATAGTCCAAATCACATTCCGGATCAGGATTTGTGTAATTTATTGTTGCCGGTAAGAATCCTTCTTTTAGCGCATACGCAGTGATAATGGCTTCTATAGCTCCTGCCGCTCCCAACAGATGTCCGGTCATTGACTTGGTTGAACTTATTGCCAGCTTTGCAGCATGGGCTCCGAATACTGTCTTGACAGCCTCAGTTTCAAGCTTGTCATTCATCGGGGTAGATGTGCCATGAGCATTAATATATCCTACCTCTTCAGGACTTATACCTGCGTCCTTTACAGCCATTGCCATGGCGCTAGCTCCACCTTCACCTTCCGGAGCCGGAGCAGTTATATGATATGCATCTGAGGTAGCACCATATCCCACAATTTCCGCAATTATATTTGCTCCTCTTTTTACAGCATGCTCATACTCTTCCAGTATAAGAATCCCCGAGCCCTCACCCATAACAAAGCCATCTCTTTCTGCATCAAACGGCCTGCTTGCAGTCTTTGGATCATCATTTCTCCTGGACACAGCCTTCAAGGAACAGAATCCTGCAAATGACAGCGGAGTTATTGGGGCTTCAGTACCACCTGTTATGATTATGTCTGCATCTCCTCTTTGAATATACTTGAAAGCATCACCAATTGCATTGGTACCTGAAGCACAAGCAGTAACAACAGTTTCATTTACACCCTTGGCACCAGTCAAAATTGATATTTGACCTGCGGCCATATTTGCTATCATCATGGGTATGAAGAATGGACTTACCCTCTCCGGCCCCTTGTTGATCAAGGTTGTATGTTGGTCTTCAAATGTCTCTATTCCGCCTATACCTGACCCAAGAATTACACCCATTCTTTCTTTATTTACGGTATTTAAATCCAGCCCGGAATCTTCAACAGCCATTTTGGTTGCTGCAACTGCAAACTGTGTATATCTGTCCATCCTCTTGGCTTCTTTTTTTTCAATATACTGCTCAGGCTCGAAATCTCTTACTTCAGCACCAACTTGGGTTGAATAATTTGAAAAATCATATCTGCTAATGATGTCGACACCGCATCTTCCTTCTTTAACGGCGTTCCAAAAATTTTCAGTCCCAATTCCAATTGGAGTAACAGCACCTGTTCCTGTAATAACTACTCTCTTTTTCATTTAATTACCCCCTTTTCTTATATAAAAAAAGTCCCTTTTCCGGGACTTTTTAGTTAAGTATTATTTTTAATGTACTCTACAACATCTGAGACTATTGTAATCTTTTCAGCCTCTTCATCAGGTATTTCCAAGTCGAACTCCTCTTCAAGAGCCATAATCAACTCAACAATATCAAGTGAATCGGCACCTAAATCATCTATGAAGGAAGATTCCATGGCAACTTCGTCTTCTTCAACACCTAACTGGTCAACAATTATCTCTCTTACTTTCTCAAAAATCATTTGTTCACCTCCTTCCATAGCAATGGATTATAATGATAATATTACATAACCATTCCGCCGTCAATATGTATTACCTGCCCAGTTAAATAATTTGATTTATCTGATGCTAAAAAGGCAGTAAGATTTGCCACATCATCAGGTGTCCCGAACCTTTTGAGTGGTATATTTCTCATATATTCCTCTTTTAATGCATCAGATAATTTATCTGTCATCCTTGATTCAATAAATCCAGGTGCCACGGCATTGACGGTAATACCTCTTGAAGCCAGTTCCTTGGCAGCCGCCTTGGTAAAGCCTATCATTCCTGCCTTGGCAGAAGAATAATTGGCCTGGCCAGGCGCTCCTACCAAACCAGATACTGAAGAAATGTTAATGATTTTTCCTGATTTCTGCTTGATCATGTACTTGGCAGCCGCTTTAGCACAATTGAATACGCTTTTTAAATTTGTATCTATAACCTCATTCCAATCCTCTTCACTCATCCTTATCAAAAGGTTATCTTTAGTAATTCCAGCATTGTTAACTAGAATGTCTATTGAATCAAAATTCTTAGAAATGGTTTCAAACATTTCTTGAACTTCTTTAAAACAACCTACATTACACTTTATTGTTAAAGCCTTAACCCCCTTTTCACGTATTTCCTTTTCAACCGCATCAATTGCATCAGAAGCTGGAGTAGAATTTAAAACTATATTAGCGCCCAAATCAGCCAGCTTCAATGCTATTGCTTTTCCAATTCCCCTGCTGCTCCCTGTAACAACTGCAGTTTTTCCCTTTAGTTCCAATATTATTCCCCCTTTCTTTATCCCAACTGTTCCATTGTTTTATTAAGAGAATCAATATCCTCTACATTCAAAGTAGTAACTTCCTTATTTATCTTCTTGATAAAACCGCTCAGCACCTTACCTGGACCGATTTCAACAAACGTATCTATTCCATCCTTTAACATTCTATTTATAGAATCTTCCCATAACACCGAACTGCTAACCTGCTTTATAAGTAAGCTTTTAACATAATCCCCGGTTTGAATATATTCTCCGGTTACATTTGAAATGACAGGTATTTTCATAGGGTTAACCGATACTTGTTCAAGCTCTACCGCAAGATTTTCACCTGCCGGCCTCAAAAGACTGCAGTGAAACGGTGCGCTAACCGGTAGAATTATCGAACGCTTTGCCCCTTTTCCCTTGGCAAGCTCTACTGCCTTTTCTACAGCTGCCACATGACCAGCAATGACAATCTGTCCCGGGCAATTAAAGTTTGCAGGCTCTACAACACCTTTATCTGATGATTCCTTGCAGCAGTCAATAACATCCTGCTTTTCAAGTCCCAGAATTGCAGCCATTGTACCAGCGCCAACAGGTACAGCCTCCTGCATGAATTTGCCCCTTTTTCTTACCAGTTTAACAGCATCCTCAAAGCCAAATGTACCTGACGCCACATGTGCTGAGTACTCTCCCAAACTCAATCCTGCAACCACAGCAGGCTTCATGCCTTTTTCAAGCAAAGGCTGCAAACAGGCTATACTGGTTGTCAAAATAGTAGGTTGTGTATTCTCGGTTATCTTTAATGCTTCTTCATCACCATTGAAAACCATTTCTTTAATATCAAACCCTAATGCTTCAGATGCTCTATCAAAAATCTCATCTGCTAATGGATAATTTTCTGCAATTTGTTTACCCATACCTATGTATTGGGCTCCCTGCCCCGCAAATATAAATGCAATTTTGCTCAATGAAACACCCCTTTTCAGTTTACAGTTGACAGTTTAAAAACATATAGCAGTTAATAACCATATATTGCAACTGACATATAATTTTACTCTAATAAGGTTTTAATAACTGTAAACTGTCAACTATTTTTTACTTGCTCCATCTAACTATGGCCGACCCCCACGTCAGCCCGCCCCCAAAGCCAACAAGCACAATCAAGTCTCCCTTATTAATCCTGCCTTCCTTAACCGCTTCATCAAGTGCAACCGCTATTGAAGCAGCTGACATGTTCCCATACCTGTGAATATTGCTGTATATCTTATTAACTGAAACGCCTAACCTCTTAGCTGCACCTTCAATTATCCTGATGTTTGCCTGGTGTGGAACAATCAGATTCACATCATTTATATCCAAATTTAAATCGTCAAGAGCCCTGTTTGTAGCATTAGCCATAACCCTCACGGCAAATTTAAATACCTCACTGCCGTCCATCCATATGGTCCTGTAATTTTCCGGTTTCCTCTTTTCTTTTTCATGTTCGGGTATATAGCAAGAAGGTATTGTCAAAACATCACCCATGGAACCATCTGCACCCAGATTGGTTGAAAGTATACCATAACCATTATCGACAGCCTGAAGTACTACTGCTCCTGCCCCATCCCCAAACAGAACACATGTATTTCTATCAGTCCACTCTAAAATCCTGGAAAGCTCATCTGCTCCTATGACCAGCGCATTCTTGTAATACCCTGTTAGAATAAACTGGCTGGCAACTGTAAGCCCATATATTAGTCCTGTACATGCTGCATTCACATCAAATGCTGCTGCTTTTGAAGCTCCAAGTTTGGCCTGAACACGACAGGCAGTTGAAGGAGAGTACATATCAGGAGTAATTGTTGCTACAATAATAAGATCAATATCCTCAGGTGTCAATCCTGCGTCCTCTATTGCCCTCTTCCCCGCAATGTATGCTATCTCAGATGTTGGCATGTTCTCTTCAGCAATCCTTCTCTGTTCAATGCCGGTCCTGGTTTTTATCCATTCATCAGAGGTTTCCACCATTTTTTCAAGGTCAAAGTTGGTAACAACTTTTTCTGGAACATAACTTCCCGTACCAACTATACCAACATTTCTACTTGCCTGAATCAATATCATCGCCCCCAAATTCCACTAAATTTTCTCTAATCTTTTCAACAGTCTTATTTCTTACAAATGCCTCAGCCTGCTTTACTGCATTCATAATTGCTTTTGCATTGGAACTGCCATGGCATTTAATTACTGCTCTTTCAATACCTAAATAAAGCGCTCCCCCATACTCCGTATAATCAAGCTTCTTTTTAAATTTCCTGAATGCAGGAATTAGCAGCATACCTCCAAATTTGCTCATTAAGCTTCTATTTATTTCATCTTTTAATAACTTTGATACAGTTTCCCCCATTCCTTCCATTACCTTCAGAATTATGTTTCCAACGAAACCATCGCAAACTGCTACATCTACCAATCCCATAGGAATGTCTCTGCCCTCAATGTTTCCTATAAAGTTTAGCCCTGGTTGCTGAAGTAGTGTAAATGTCTGTTTGGTCAATTCATTTCCCTTCATTTCTTCAGTCCCTATATTTACCAGACCAACCCGAGGATTTTCAATTCCAAGGGTGGTTTTCATATAAATAGAACCCATTATTGCAAACTGTAATAAATTTTCCGGCTTGCAGTTGGCATTTGAACCTCCATCCACCAGCAAAACCGGTCCATGGTATGATGGAAGAACAGGTGCAAGTGCCGGCCTGTCTACCCCTTTTATTCTATCTACTAGAAACAGCGCTCCTGCCATAAGAGCACCTGTATTGCCCGCAGATATAAATACATCTCCTTTGCCTTCCTTGATAATATTTAACCCAACGACCATTGATGAATCCTTTTTTGACTTAATTGCTTTAGTCGGGGTATCGTCGTTTGTAATTACTTCACTGGCATTGTGTATGGTTATGTTTGAGCCGGTATAAGCAAATTTCTTTAAGTATTCCTTTATGACTTCCTCATTACCAACAAGTGTAATTTCGGCGTCTATATGCTTTGCTGCCTCGACACACCCCTTAATTATCTCCTCAGGAGCATTGTCTCCACCCATTGCGTCGATTACTATGTTCATTAATTCACCTCTTACCTTATTATGAAAATCATGATAAGCATCTGATTTTCATGTTTTGATGGCTAATCTTATGTACTATTTCAATAACTCTAACCTTTACATTCGTATTAGTGCTTATAAAAAAACTTCTGCATTAGTTAATCCACTGAAACTAATATGAACTTTCCCCTGAAAACCTCAACCTGCTTTTCCTGTATACTTACCCAAACAATAAAGCTATTTGCTTTCGATCTTTTAACTTCCGCTTTGGCTACCAATCTGGCACCGGCAATAACCGGGCTTTTGTATTTTATATTAGCAATCCCTATCAAGGCTACCTTTGCATCAATCACTGATATCGCTAACGTTTCGGCTAATGAGTAAATGAAGTGTCCACGGATAATTTTATTTCTTTCAAAAGCCATGGACTCATTGGTTTCAAGAATGGATATGCCTTTCTTGCCTAAAGTAAGATCTACAAGCTCCCCAACAATTTCCTTACTGTCAAGAGCCTTTACTTTATCATAATTTTCAGATGCTACATCTTTAATTCTTTCTCTGAGTTCAGGAATCCCCAATTCCATTCTATCCAGTCGAACTGTTTGAATGCTTACGTTGAAAAGCTCAGCGAGTTCTTCATCTTTCATAAATGGATCTTCCTTGACCTTTTCTAAAAGATTATTCTGCCTCTCTTTCTTACTTATGGAAGCCCTTGACATATCAACACCTCTTATTACCTGGTACTAAATCCACCACTGAAAGTATATTATATCTTTTTTACAATTGCAATAATTCTTTTGAAAATTTGAAAATTTATTCTAATCCTTGCATTATAGTAGCATTCATGGTAAAATAACCATTGCTGTTAAAAGTAAAGTTAAAATAACCCTGTTTATTATAGCTTTTATCAGATCATCCTATTAATAACAGGTTATTAAATATAATTTAACAACTTTGAATAAATTATGAAAAAATAATTCTAGGAGGTGAGACATTTGCCTAATATTAAGTCAGCTATAAAAAGAGTAAAAGTTACTCAAATAAAAACTTTAAGGAATTCGATGATTAAATCCGCACTCAAGACCAATATCAGGAAGTTTGAGGAAGCCCTAAAAGCCGGAAATGCAGAACAAGTAAAGACAATATCAATAAGCGCTGTAAAGCATATAGATAAAGCCGTGGCTAAAGGGGTATTACACAAGAACACTGCAGCAAGAAAGAAATCTTTAATAGCAAAACAAATAAATAAATCTAATGCATAAAACGTACATATGTACGTTTTCTTTTTTCTAAGCTTCCACAAGGGTGCATTTAATTTAAGTGAAG
>DHFP01000186.1 GCA_002402315.1 Clostridiales bacterium UBA4821 | reverse complement strand
AATTGTTTACTTCAACTTATATAGTTTGTATTATTTATTAAAATATGTTAAAATAATTTCATCATAGCTTGTAATATTATATCTTATCAAATATCTAAGCAGCTTCGGTAGGAGGTATTTACATGTATACAAAAGAAAGCCGAAGACCAACGACTGGTAATGAGACAGGCACTGAGCCACTGGCAAATAATAAAAATATGTTGTTAGCTGTACTATTAAATATATTTTCACCTGGCTTCGGACAGGTATGCCTGGGATTTCATTGGATAGGTGTTTTGTTAATGTTTTTGGTTATACTCCTGTCATATTATGGCGGGCTAATCATTTATATGCCTTTAAGTGTTATATTCGGTGAAGAAGCAGCAGGGTATGCCAGTGGTATTATCAACCTTACACTACAAGCTATGTTATTTATGATAGCAACCTTTGATATAATTTTCAGGTATAATTCTTATATCAGAAAAGAAGCAAATGAAGATAAAGCTTCCGGAAAAAGTATTCTAAAAGCAGTTGTGCTAAACATACTTTTTCCAGGCGTAGGATTGCACTACTCAGGACTTAAAAAATCATCTATAGTCTCGGTAATGTTATTTTTCATATTATTTAATCCTATAAATTTACTGTTTGTTCAAGTTTACAACAATGTTGAGTGGTTTGAACAATGGATGTTTTTTGCTGCAATCACGGGCGTCTACTTGGTATTTAGTCTAATTACATCAATTATCGCGGGCGTGCATATAATTAAAACCCCCAAAAAGGAAAAATCACAGACTGAAAGTAAAAAATCAAAAAGCGCAATGAAAAGGGTATCAAACGATCCTATTATTCAAGAAGCTATAGAAAAGACCCAAAATAAGAAGCTAAATATTTATAAAAGCTTATTATACTTAATATTCATATGTCTTGGTGGTTATTTAATAGTTTTTAACCAATCAAGCGTTTTGAATTTTGAGCCCAAAATGTATGGAATTTTTATTATAATTGTTTTACTTAAAGCGTATGCAAATAATATTGACCTAATCAAGGGTAATTGGAAAAACAAAAAATTTGATTTATCAATTACAACCATATTTATTATATTGTACACTATGGGTTTTACATATGCCTCTATACTAGTGGTCTGCAGTGTGCTAGTCAGCCTGATTGTAAAAAAAATATACTTCAAAGCCCAAAACATTGATTGGACTGAAGAATTTAGTAATGCAGGCAAAAACTTAACGGCATTAACTATTGTATTCCTTTATACCATGGCGTTAAATCCGAAGCAGCAATATGATTTCTCAGCTCCACAAAATGTTGTTGTTCCAATTATGTTATTCGTGTTAATATTATTTATTCTTAGCTTGCAGTTTGAAAGAGTGCTCTTACTTTCCGACATTTTATTGTCGTGGCTATTCTACCTAACGACAGTCGAAGTATTTTCATCTATATTCTACTTGTCCGTAGTCCAAGCGTCTTTTACAGGTATCTTGTTTATTGCTTTTGTTTTCTTTGTAATACAGTATCTGGTTGAAATTCAACAGGAATATCTCAATGGCAAAATTAAGATGATGGAGATGGAAATAAAGGTATTTAAAGACGAGCTAACAGGGTCTTATAACGTGAGATACCTCAATAATATTTTGGATGAGTTAAAAGGTAGCGGCGAAAGGTACTCTATTATTATGCTGGATATAGATGACTTTAAGAGTATAAATGATAATTACGGCCACCAAACTGGAGATGTTGCACTAAAACATCTTGTTAATATTGCAAAAGGCTGTACAAGAAAAGAGACGGATTTTATTTGCAGGTATGGAGGGGAAGAATTTGCAATCATTCTAAAAGGTGCACCCCGGGATATAGCTGTCGAGCTTGCAGAGAGAATTAGAAGAGCTTTAGAAAGAACTCCTTTTATATCAGCATCAAGGCAGGCACTGAGCTTAACTGCAAGCTTTGGTGTTGCCGATTCCAATGAGGGAGATGACATAATAAAGATTGCAGATAAAAAAATGTATAAAGCCAAGCATGAAGGAAAGAACAGGGTGGTTGGATCAGAAACAGTCGCATAAATTTTATTTGCTTTATTAAAAATATTTATATTTAATTATTCAAACATATGTGGAAGGGGAAGTGATAGAGATAAAAAAATTGGGGAAGAGGTCCTAAAACAAAAAGCAGCAATAGTAAGAAAAGTGACAGGAGGACAGATTAATTGTTCCAATTAATCATATATATAATAAGAAACTAGACTAGCATTTATGATATTAGCTTTAGCAGCTCATTAACAGCATTACCAAGCCTTACCTTTCCCATTAGTCGTTCAATCCATCGTTGCGGGATTGCATCAAATCCATAATAGGTTCCGGCCATGCCGCCAACTACAGATCCTGTTGTATCAGCATCTCCACCAGAATTTCTTCAAAGCCATCATACTTTAAGAAGTTCATCAGAGCTAGTATCAGGGTATCAACGACATAGTCTGAAGGTTTTAAATTATCTCCCTGCAGTGTTGGAATTGATTTAAGAAGGTTGTAAAGCTTCTCAGCTTCAGAATCACGGAACTGTCCATCCAAATCTTCCAAGACCTTATTATAGCTGCTTAACTTATCCTTGGATTCATTTCTGTATCATCTGTACATGAAGGTATGGTGTAATTTTTATGCTATGGTGATGTCGCTCACATTGAATTTTATGTCATTTGCAGCACGAGAATTTCTCCAATATCAGTGGACATTATAGCTGGCCTAAAGTAGAAAAATAGATATTGTGTTTACCTATTCTACAAACCAATAATTCTTCATAAATTTATTCTGGGGTGTTAATTTTGAAGACCAGAATAATTATGATTGTTATTATAATTATTGCAATTTTATTTATATTATCAATAAATTCAAATATACTCTTCCCGTTAACCGCAAAGCACGAAACAGGGATGGTAAAACAGCCGCCCAAGAAATACATGATTCTAATTGATGCGGAAGATTGCAGGCTTTATCTCATCGAAAACGGAAAATGCGTAAAGAAATATTTGGTCGCAGTAGGGAAAACGAGCACACCAACACCTCTGGGTTTTTATAAGATAATACATAAATCTGACTGGGGAGAAGGGTTTGGCGGACGATGGATGGGGCTTAACGTTCCATGGGGGAAATACGGTATTCACGGAACCATCTTTCCGCATTCTATTGGGGGCCATGCTTCTCATGGATGTATCCGAATGTGGAACAAGGATGTCAAAGAACTGTATAAGATTGTCCCGGCAGGAACACGCGTTTTGATAGTAAACGGCCCATATGGGCCGTTTGGTCAGAAACTAAGGATGTTAAAGCCTGGGGCTGCGGGATGGGACGTGCAGATAGTTCAAAAGAGATTAAAGGAGTTGGGTTTCTATAAATACAACATTGATGGAAGATTCGGGCTGGCAATGGAAAATGCCTTATACCGATTTCAGAAGATCAAGAGGCTGCCCAAACGAAACCGGATTGGAAAAGCAGAATATGATGCTATGGGTATTTTTGAATTTGAGTAAACAATCAAAATATGTTAATAAGTTTAATCCTGAAGTCAGGGTGCATTTAATTTAA